>JAXHTA010000579.1:0-2492 GCA_034190285.1 Thermodesulfobacteriota bacterium
CTACTATAACTCTATTCGGTTGCATTCGACACTGGGGTACCGAACCCCATTCGCATATGAGAAAGAACTATGCCGCAATGCGGCTTAACATAAAGTGTCCGTTTTTACTTGACCACAACATTTTGATAAAATAATTTGAAAGAGTCCTCCTGATGGGGCATTTTGGTTATAGCCAAAAAAAACCAACCCCCCAAACAAGGAGGACAACATCATGGTACGCAATGCAGGTCTGTTTAGTCAACTAATAGCCGTATTCAGTCGAAGACGATTTTACTCACTTGTTATTAATCACAATGCGGAACGTTATTCCAAAGGATTCAGTTCTTGGGATCATTTTGTAGCGATGTTATTTTGCCTATTAGCTCAAGCCAAAAGCCTGAGAGAGATCTGCGGTGGATTAGCCTGCTGCATAAGGAAACTGCACCATCTCGGCATGAAAGTTGCCCCCAAAGAAATCCACCTTATCCTATGCTAATGCCCATAGGCCGTGGCAGATATACCGTGATCTATTTTATCTGACCCTTGGTATTTGCCAAAAAGAATCTCAAGGAAAACACAAATTCAGATTCAAAAACAAACTTCTGTCGCTTGATAGTTCCACAATTTCGCTTTGCTTGTCGCTGTTCCCTTGGGCGAGATTCCGTAGGACAAAAGGCACAGTGAAACTTCATCTCCTTTTGGATCACGATGGCTATATGCCCGTCTATGCTTATATCTTAAACGGAAAGCGGCATGACGTCACCATTGGAAAAAAGTACCCTTTTCTCCGGGTTCTATCGTACCCATGGATCGAGGGTACAATGATAAACTCTTCGCTCATTGGACAGACGAAGGAATATTTTCTGTAACGCGGTTGAAAGAAAACGCGGACTTTAAAATTATAAAACGTCGTAAACTGCCAAAGAACCGAAATATATTAGATGACCAACTTATCCGATTTAACGGATATTATGCGAAGAAAAATCTTCCCCACACGCTTCCAAGGGTAGTTGTATGGGATTATGAAAAACACCGAGAAATTGTTCTGCTTACCAATTATCTCGAATTTGGCCTCACAACTATATACTCAATTTATAAAGATCGCTGGCAGATTGAACTCTTTTTCAAAGCATTGAAACAAAATCTTAAAGTAAAGACCTTCGTAGGCACATCTAGAGAATGCTTTCTACATTCAAATTTGGACAGCACTTATCGCGATGCTGCTTATTAAGTACCTCCAGTTTAGATCCAAATTTGGATGGCCCCTTTCAAATTTAATGGCGTTCCTACGTTGGAATCGCTTTACTTACCGGAACTTATGGGAATGGATTGATAATCCATTCGATGTTTGGCCTGAAATACCAGGATCTGTCCAAATACCTGTACCGATTCCAGGTCTTGGACAGCATCTCCCAATGAAAACAACCTGAAATCATGAAAGACCATTTCCGGGGTCTAACTTATTGAAATCTCAACCGCACAATTAGAACATCAATTTGTTTTGGACAGCAGTGGGCGCGGCTTTTTTTCACCCGCTGCATTTTCATGTTGGGTTCTTTATTGTAGGTACCTTCTCTATAAATTTCAGAGTTTCTACATATTCTATCTTGTCTTTTTCACTCCCTCAGTAACAATGAAGGCTATACATCTAACTCTTGAAAAACTAGTGTAGGGCGGTTAGGGGAATCAACATGGAAACAATACATATGATATCCCCGATTAGTAGCGAGGTGCCCGGTGCAAACGTGGGGGCTCCTGCGGACGCCCTATTGGCTCCCGCAGGGGCCTGCTTGGTTGGCGGTGGAAAACCGGCTCTTGTTTCACCGACGGACCCGGAGGTACCCGAGAAAAAGCCAAATCGCAAATCCACGGCGAAATACAAGCTTCGAATCTTAGCCGAAGCCGATGCATTCACCGAGCAATGGCAACTCGGTGCCTTGCTGCGACGAGCGGGACTCTATTCATCAAACCTTGCAACTTGGAGACGTCGAAGGGAAAATGGCCTTTTAAAAGCGTTGGCACCCAAAAAGCGGTCGCAAGAAAAAAGAGAAGAATCCCCAGAAAACATAAAGAAGGATTTTGGTTCGAAACCGATTCATCCATAAAAAGTGAATGATCTGATTAGTGCATGTCCGATGTTGATGACCCTTTAACCGATGTCTTATGCACAGGAGCCAGGAAGTTTATTGGCCGAAGCCTTAGAAGCAGAAATAGAAGGCTTTTTGTCCCAGTACAAGAATCTCAGAGACAGGCAGGACCGGCGAAGGGTGGTCCGCAACGGCTATTTTCCTGAGCGTGAGATTCAAACCGGAATTGGTCCGGTAGAGGTTAAGGTTCCTCGTGCTCGGGATCGCCAACCGGATCATGAATCGGAACCTGTTCGGTTTACGTCTGCCTTATTGCCCCCTTACCTTCGAAAAACAAGAAGTATGGAAGAACTGATACCATGGCTCTACTTAAAATGCATCTCCACAGGTGATTTCACGGAGGCGTTATCAGCTCTTTCGGGTAAA
>JAXHTA010000058.1:0-12663 GCA_034190285.1 Thermodesulfobacteriota bacterium
TTGGCGTCGGGGGCCCTGAGAAAGCCAAAGCCGTCTGGTAATATCTCCAAGACGCCTTCCCCATATATAAGGCCATTCTGCTCAGAATGGGCTTGCAGCAAGGAAAAAACGAGATCTTGCTTGCGCATTCCCGATGCCCCTTCGATACGAAATTCTTTCGCCATTTTGGTCAATTCACTGATCTTTAACTCTTTGAGTTCCACAAGATTCATGGTTTATCTCCGTCAAATACAATTTAGAATTACCAACGGGCGGGAGCCGGGGAATCGAGATTTGTCATAGGATGTCAGATTACCCTAGCCCTTACCCATGCCACAATGGTAGGAACTTTTTGATGCCGGGCGCTGCTATCAGGTGATTTCTCAAAGGGCTGAATTGGTCAGCTCTATCTTGACAAGAACTGAAAAGCATCACCCATGCCCTGCATTTGGGCAATGAGATCAACCTTGGAAACCCTTTTCTATGAGTTAAGTAAGGTGACTCAGCAGATTTGCAGTGAAGTTCGTCTAGATATCCGGCCTTTACCGAATCCTCCAAATGGCAGGAAAACACCTAAGATTAGCTAAGCATAAACAATTTTCTCCCAATGTCAAGTTTTTTATTCGTGCGGGCGTGCAGATTCGGATATTTCAGAACACGCATAAGGCCTTCCATATCCCCTGGAAGAGGTGCTTCAAATTCAAAAAGACGATTGTGCTTTGGGTGAATGAAGCCCAACCGTCTTGCATGAAGCATTTGTCTGTCTATGAGGGGTAATATACCTTTCTTGTATAGTGGATGTCTCTTCCACCAATTCCTGCCATATCCGTAAACTGGATCACCTGCAACAGGGTGACCTATATGAGAGAGGTGGACCCGAATCTGATGGGTCCGTCCTGTCTTTATAGAGACCGAGAGTAGAGAAAAGCCGCTTTGAAACTCCTCCAGTTTTTCCCATTTAGTCAAAGCTTGCCTTCCTCCGGCAAAAGCCACTGACATCTGTTTTCGCCTTACAGGATGACGAGCGATAGGTGGGTCGATTTGCCCTTCATTTCCTTTGACTCGACCGTGAACGATTGCAATATATTGCTTTTTTACCGATCCGGACTTGAACTGCTCGGCAAGGAAGGCATGAGCGCTGTCGCTTTTGGCCACGACCATAAGGCCTGATGTGTCCTTATCAAGTCGGTGAACAATGCCTGGCCTCAACTCGCCACCGATCCCGGAAAGTACCCCGCAATGTTGAAGGAGGCCGTGAACCAACGTGCCTGCAAAATGTCCCGGAGCAGGATGAACAACAAGGCCGGCAGGTTTGTTTACCACTATGAGTGAGGGGTCCTCATGGATAATGCCAAAATCTACCGATTCGGGTTCGGGTATTTGAGCGGATGTGGGCTGGTTCAAAAGAATGACTTTGTCACCTGCCTTTAGTCTGTAGCCTGGTTTTGAGCAGCAGCCATTTACTCTTACGGCCCCGCTTTTGATGAGCCTCTGCGCGCTTGATCTCGACAGTGCATTTGACCGTGTAGACAGAAAAACATCCAAACGAACTTCTTGATCATCCGCGGAAATCACGCGGAAGAAAAACCTGTCTGATTCATTGTCCACTCTAATCGCTTTAGGCCTTAATTCCCTTCAGCTCGAAGCGAAATCGAAGGAACCTGTCTTCCAGCCAAGCATCAGTTGTCAAGAGTAAAGGGGAAAGACTTTGGAATCCAGGAGAGATGAAGAGGAGAAGCGTTGTTGCATATTATCGTATTCTGATTCCCGGTTTCTGTATCTCCAGATTCTTGCTACCATGCATCTTGCTGCGGGTTAGTTTATCTTGAAAAACGGGCGGAGTCAGTGATTAGCTGTCATTTGATCAAGAAAAGATCCTATCCAGGTCTTCTTTGACCTGCTCCTCGCCGACTTTCTTGGCAAGAGATATTTCTTTGACGAGAAGTCCCCTGGCTGTATCCAGCATCTTCCTTTCACCAAAAGAAAGCTCTTTTTCCAGTTTCAGTATCAAGAGATCGCGATAGACCTCTGCAACCTCAAATACAGATCCAGTCTTAATTTTGTCCATGTACTCCCTGTATCGCCGATTCCAGGTCTGATTATCAATGATGACATCCCTCTTTTTCAGAATGGAGTAGAGCTCACTTACTTCCGTTTGACCGATAATATCCCTCAATCCCACATTGTCTACATTGCTGGTGGGTATCATGATAATCATATTATTTTCAAGAATTCGCATGACAAAGAAGTCCTGCTGGCAGCCCGAGATTTTCTGAGTCTCGATCTTTTCGATTACTCCAACGCCGTGTCCAGGATAGACAGCCAAATCACCTATTTTAAACATTTACCCCCCATACAAAAACTGTCAAAATCATACTACTTCAGTCCTTTGAAACAAACACCAGCTGGTGGATATTGAGCCACGGAGATATCTCTTGGCAAACCCGTAAAAACCATACTTTACGGCACGTAATACCACCCCCGCCTCACTCTCAGAGGATAGGAGTTTGGGTGGGGGTGGTATTCGGTACTATTTGACTACACCTTATGCCTTACATTGCCAAGAAGATGCCGGCAACTGGCAGAATCGGGGCGATCACCAAAGAAACTACTGACATTAACTTAATAAGGATGTTCATGGCAGGCCCTGAGGTGTCTTTGAAGGGATCACCAACGGTGTCGCCTACAACGGCGGCCTTATGGTTATCAGAACCTTTTCCGCCCAGGTTGCCCTCCTCGATATACTTCTTTGCATTGTCCCAGGCACCGCCTCCATTGGCCATAAATAGGGCCAGAAATGCGCCCATAGTTGTGGAACCTAAGAGCATGCCGCCTAATGTTGCCTTGCCTAATAAAAAGCCAACTGCCACAGGTGTAAGAATAGCCACTAGGCCGGGAGCAACCATTTTTTTAAGCGCAGAGGTCGTAGCGATCGAAACACAGGTCGCCGGATCGGGCTTCGCCCCTTCTTTTCCTTCCAGGAGCCCGGGGATTTCCCTGAACTGGCGGCGAATTTCTTCAACAATACTAAATGCCGCTTTACCAACGGACGTCATAGTCATTGCCGCACAAACCATGGGGACCATTGCGCCGATAAATACGCCAATAACTACCATTGGGTCCCTTATGTCTATAACGGTCAGGCCTGCCGCCTGCGTGAAGGCGACGAATAGGGCCAGAGCCGTAAGAGCCGCGGAACCGATGGCAAAGCCTTTACCGATTGCGGCAGTTGTATTTCCAAGGGCATCCAGGCTGTCGGTGATTTTCCTCGTCTCAGGGCCAAGGCCTGACATTTCCGAGATTCCGCCCGCGTTATCGGCGATGGGCCCATAGGCATCAACGGTCATAGTTGCCCCAACGGTGGCCAACATACCAACCGCAGAAAGGCCTATGCCATAGATTCCTGCGGTCTGATAGCCCACAAACGTGGCAACGCATATTCCGAGCATGGGAAGATATGTTGACTGCATACCAACAGCCAAACCCGCAATGATAACGGTAGCAGGACCGGTCTCTGATTGACCTGCAATACGCCGGACCGGCGGCCCTGATGTGTAATATTCTGCCAAAAGGCCGATGGCAATTCCGCAGAAAAGACCTGAAAAAACGGCCCAGAAGCAGCCCATTGGCATGCCAAGCGATTTGGTGACAAAAATGGTAAGGGCCACAAAGACAATGGCAGCGACAAAGGTTGTGTACCTAAGTGCCCCTGCAGGGTTTCCTTTCTGGAATAGCTTGATGGAAAATACGCCTACAAATGAACTGAGCAAGCCAGCCATAACAACCAGGATCGGCATGGCCATATACATGAGTTTGATGTCTTGGGGCTGCATCCCTTTCAGGGCGGGAAACTTGGCTAGAAACTCGGGAGTAATGGCGAGTGTAGCACCGATGGCTATAGTGGCTATTACCGAGCCAACGAAGGACTCGAAGATGTCGGCCCCCATGCCTGCTATATCACCTACATTGTCCCCCACATTGTCGGCAATAACCCCTGGATTTCTTGGGTCGTCTTCGGGAATACCGGCCTCAACCTTGCCAACTAGATCGGCCCCAACGTCAGCGGCTTTGGTGTAAACCCCTCCACCCACACGAGCGAACAAAGCTATTGAGCTAGCACCCATTGCAAATCCGTTTATGTATTTGGCCGTCCCCGGGTCTCCCCCGTAGTACCAAAACCAGAATCCTAGTCCCAAGAGCCCCAGGCCGGCGACGGCCAACCCCATCACAGAACCGGAGAAGTATGAAACGTTTAGGGCCTTGGCCTGACCGAATTTGTTTGCGGCCTCTGCGGTACGAGAATTACCTCTAGTAGCGGCAGTCATGCCCGAAAACCCGGCAAGCATGGAGCACATGGCACCAGTCACAAAGGCGATGGATGTCTTCCATTCGCCGAGCACTAGCCCGAGCAAAATAAAAACAGCGGCTATAAAGAAAACCAGAACAAAATACTCCCTCTTCAAAAAAGCCATTGCTCCGCTGTGAATCATCCCCTCCAGTTCCTGCATCAACTCCGAACCATTGGGCTGTTTCTTCACATAACCGTAAATCATCCAGGCGATGATTAGACTCAGAATCCCTAAAAAGGGAGCATAGACGGTTAATTCCTGCATCAGTCTTTTACCTCCTTGTTTGCCAAATTCTGGCAATTAATACGATTCATTACAGATTCAACTCCCTGCAACACGAACAATTCGCAAGCTTCAACTGCCACGGATATTACCATTTCCATTATGCTCTTCTCGTCGCTATAAAATGGCGAGAGAACATAATCGTCAACAGCTTCCGCATAGCGCGGGCGCCCTATACCTATCTTGACCCGTGGAAATTGTGCGGTTCCCAGATGCTGGATGACGGATAAGACCCCCCTGTGCCCTCCGGCACCGCCGTTTCTGATAACCCTCATTTTTCCAACCGGCAGGTCAAGGTCGTCATGAATGACCAGAATATTTGCGCTCTCCAAGCCATAATAATCGGCACACGCCCTGACCGACTTGCCACTCTGGTTCATGAAGGTCAAGGGGCAAAGAAGCATGACTTTCTTGTCCACAAGTAAAGTAATGACATTCTTCGACTGGAAACGCCGACTTGTCAGGCGCGCCCCCAATCTCCGACTCATCAGGTCAATAACCTCAAACCCAATATTATGCCTCGTAGCTTTGTATTCTGGTCCGAAATTACCGAGGCCTACGATCAAGTACACTTCCTAATAGCTATTATTCACCCCCTCTCTCATGATCTGTTTTCTCGACATTCTCCGCTCCTTTCTGAGCGGGTTCTTCCTCAACCTCAATTTCTAAGTCTTCAGCCTCCTTTTCCTTTATCGTGGGTGCGGCAACGACGGCTACGGTAAGATGCCCTTCATCTGTTGTCGTCATCCCCTCGGGAAACTCAATATCGCTGATATGCAAGGAATCCCCAACCTCCATGCCGGACACATCGACATCAATTGAATCAGTCAGCATGCCAGGGAGACAGCAGACCGTCAGCTCTCTTCTGATATGCTGAAGAATTCCGCCTTTAACGACCCCTGCGGGTACGTTTAGCAGGTGGAGTGGGATATCGACCGTAATTTCTTTGTCCATGGATATTTCATAAAAGTCGACGTGAAGATAAGTGTCCTTAATGGGATCAATCATAATATCTTTTAGCATCGCCTTTCGGGTTTCAGTCCCCTGTTCAGACCGTACCTGCAGATCGAGGATTATATTCTCACCAGTACCCTGCTTTGTAAGGCTTTCCAATTCCGGATAATCCAGGGCTAACATAATAGGTTTAGTCTCGGGACCATAGAAAATGGCAGGAATCTGATTTTTTCTTCTTAACTTTCTGACTGCCCCTTTGCCTTTGTTTAGTCTCACCCGGGCAGCGAGTACTGGCTGATCCATTAAATGCCTCCAGATTAATAATTTGTTCACAAATTACAAAGAACGCCCGAATCTAAAGGGTTTTTCTTTGTTCAAACGAATAGCGTGCTGACTGAATGAGAATCGTGAATTCTCTTGATGGTTTCCCCCAGGAGTTCTGACACTGATAACGAAATGATTTTTTCGGAATGCTCGGCCTTGTTATTGAGGGGGATAGTATTGGCGACGACCAGACTGTCAATGCACGAAGCAGCGATCCTCCCAATGGCGGGGCCTGATAATACAGGATGTGTGCAGCAGGCATGAATCGAGGAAGCCCCCTTTTCTTTAAGCGCTTCGGCTGCCTGGGTTAATGTGCCTGCCGTATCTACCATATCGTCGAGGACAATTGCAGTCTTGTCTCGTACTTCTCCAATAATGTTCATGGCTTCAGAAACATTCGGGGATTCACGCCTCTTGTCTATAATGGCCAGCGATGCGTTAAGGCGCTTGGCAAAGGCTCTCGCCCGTTCCACACCGCCAGCGTCTGGTGATATAATGACTAGGTCATCTTCAAAGTTGCTCTGAATATATTTCAATAAAATGGGCGCAGCAAAGATATTGTCTACCGGGATGTTAAAATAACCCTGGATTTGTCCTGCATGGAGGTCCATGGATACGACCCTGTTCGCCCCCGCAACAGTAATCAAGTCGGCAATCAATTTGGCGCTTATTGGGACCCTTGGTTTCACCTTTCGGTCCTGGCGGCCATAGCCATAGTAAGGGATGACCGCGGTAATCCGTTTTGCAGAAGCCCTTTTCAGGGCATCGATGATGATCAGAAGCTGCATTATATTATCATTGACCGGTGCACAGGTTGATTGCAGCACAAAGACATCCCGTCCTCTGATATTCTCTTCAATCTCAACCTGGGTTTCGCCGTCAGCGAAGGTCCTGGCGATGAGTTTACCTTGTTCTATCCCCAGGTAATCACACACTTCCAGGGTCAAGTCTGGGTGGGAAGTCCCTCCGAAAAGCTTCATTTCCGATTCCAATGCGGATCTCCTGGCTGATAGCCGTGAACTCAGATTTACAAGTAGCACTTTAAGAAAAACTGTTTCTTGAGCTGAGACACTAAGTGTCCCTATCTCTTGCGCCCTTCAGTTGCTCAGTCCCTGCCCGGCAGTGCACTCCGCTTGTGGGAATGCGCAATTTTTCACAAGATCAGTGAAGTCTAAGGGTCGGAATGAGGCATACATGTAAGCACACCGCACAACCAACCCCTTTAATTTGCGACAGGATTGCGGAGAAGGGCCATTTATTAATGGCTAATAGCTAATTGATGGCTGGGGTGGGAGGATTCGAACCTCCGGATGCGGGCTCCAAAGGCCCGTGTCTTACCACTTGACGACACCCCAACACGGCTCCAAGCACTTGCATTTGTCAAAGGTAAGGGCATGCCCGCTATAAACCCTCTACTGCAAAGACATCCCCCATATTTTTGGCCATCAACTGTCTCTTTGCCGACACGGCCTGATTCTTGGATCTAAAGACACCAAAAACGCTGGGCCCGCTGCCTGACATCAATGCACCCTGTGCCCCGGCATCCATTAAGGAGTCCTTTATGGTGTTGATAGCGGGGAAATGAGAACCAGTAACCGTCTCTAGGTCATTTTCAAGTATATCGGCTACGTCAAGTGACGCTTTCTCCAAATTTTTTATTATAGAGTCATGTTCAGCTGTTGTCAACTCTATTTTCAAGTTGGAGTAGACCCACGAGGTCGCGACGCCAAAGGTTGGCGTAACGATAACATACCAGAATTTAGGCCATTTTTCGATTGGCTCCAGGATTTCTCCAATCCCGGTGGCTATGCATGGTCTGCACTCCAAGAAGAATGGCACATCCGCACCCAGGCGGACAGCCAGGTCCGCTAGGTCCCTCGATGTAAGAGGATTTTGCCACATATCATTCAGGGCCTTGAGTGTGCATCCGGCGTTGCTGCTGCCCCCACCCAAACCTGCCGCAACAGGGATCCTTTTGGTGAGACTTATGTGGAGTCCCGGTCTAATACCAGTCATGGAAAAGAAGGCGGTGGCAGCACGGTAAACAAGGTTTGATTCATCGTTGGGCAGGTAAAGGCCACGGCAGGCCAGGGTAATTCCTCCGAGACAGACCTTTTCCAACTCGAGGTGGTCACATAGGTTGATTGGCACCATTATGGAGACTACTTCATGGTACCCATCAGGCCGGCGTCCAGTCACCTTAAGTCGGATGTTCAGTTTGGCAGGCGTCCGGATTTTCTTGGTGGGCAAATTGGTTACCATATGGGTAACCGTTCACGGGTTAAGGGTTAGGGACGAAAAGGGCATTTAGGACTCGTAATTATCATTGACGATGTTCATTTTCAAAAGAACTTGCGGATATTCCTTTAGGTTCTGGACTGGATTAGGGCGGACGAAGATGACGCCTTTTTCCCAAGTAGTGCCCGAGGGTCTTTTCAGCTGTTTTTTCAGGCAGAGCCAATTGACTGTGACCAAGCCCACAGGTCGCGGTATTGCCCGAACGAAAACTGTTTCTTTCGCCCATATCTACGCCAGACTCAAGTTTTAATCCTCGTATTCGTGTGGTCAAAACTTGACTCTGGCTTGATCCAAATGTAAAATACTAGCTTTCGCTCAGACACTAAATATCAATCACCAATGGAACTTGTCGGCTATTCCCGGATTTTTAGCGTTAGATATAGTGTAGCCCCCCGCCGCTTGACCAAGAGAAGAATGGTGTCGTCATTCTCATAGCCCTGGATCCTTCTTTGAAATTCATCAAGTTTCTTGACCGGGGCTTGGTCCATCTCCAAGATAATGTCTCCTCGCATGATTCCCGCTTCTTCTGCCGCAGTATTGCCCTCCACATGCACCACAACAAGACCGCTGGATTGGGAAAGGCCGTAATTTCGTGCCATTTGGGGCGTGATTTCTTCCAGAGTCATTCCCAGTTTGGGTTTCTTTTCGGCAACCTCCTCATGTTCCTTTTCCTCTTTAAGTTCCCCAACCTCAATCTGGAAAGCCTTCTTGCGGCCTTTTCGGATGACCTCCACTGCAACACTCTTATCGATAGGGGTGGAAGCTACGATATAGGGTAGGTCCTTCATTTCCTTGATATCCTGGCCATCAAATGAAACGATCACATCACCCCGCTTGATTCCGGCCTTATCAGCAGGCCCTTCTGCCGTGACATCGGCTACCAGGGCGCCCTTTTCATCCTTCAGGTCGAATTTGTCCTTCAAATCGGGCGTAATCTTCTGGATCACGACACCAAGCCAGCCCCTAACCACTTTTCCCTTTTTCAGCTGGGGCAGGAGGTCCTTGACCATGCTAATAGGAACGGCAAACCCGATGCCGATGCTCCCACCGCTCTGCGAAAAGATGGCAGTATTGATACCGATCACCTCCCCAGCGGTGTTCAAAAGGGGACCGCCGCTGTTTCCTGGATTGATTGGGGCGTCGGTCTGGATGAAGTTGTCGTATGAACTGGCACCAATATTCCTGTATTTGGCGCTGACGATGCCTGCTGTAACCGTATTGCCCAAGCCAAAGGGGTTTCCGATGGCAACCACCCAGTCACCCACCTCAAGCTCGTCCGAATCGCCCAAGGGTAGCGATTTTAGTGGCTGGCTTGTTTCAATGCGGATTAGGGCAAGATCGGTTTTGGGATCTTTGCCAATGATCTTTGCCTTGAATTCCCTTTCGTCCGCCAGTTTGACCATGATTTCATCCGTCTTTTCCACAACGTGGTTGTTAGTCAGTATGAAGCCGTCTTCACCGATAATGAATCCTGACCCTAAGCTCTGCTGTCTAAATTCCCTGGGAACCTGGTCTCTGAAGAACTGGTCAAAGAAATCCCTAAAAGGATCATTTGGGCCAAAAGGGCTTTCAAAATGGAAGGGGGTCTGCCTCCTTCCCTTGATAATCTTTACCGCACTGATATTGACCACCGATTGTCTGGCTTCCTTGACCAATTCGGAGAAAGACCCGGGGGCGGTGGGTAAGAGAGAAGTTGTCTGGGCATCCAGTGCTGTGACCGGAATAAGCAAAGTGGCTAAGATAAATCCGGACACCAAGCAGAATAGGGTCCATGCGATAATGTATGTTCTTTTCCCAGGATGTTCATTATTCATCATAACTAACCTCGATTTTCTCTATTGTTACAGTTTATTTTGCGGCATTGACATAACGCCATCTCAGATCGGTAAGGATACTTTCCAAGAACTTCTGCTCTTCTTCCGTAAGGTTGCCGTCGGTTTTCTCCTTTAGCATGGCGATGGTATCAATTGTATGTTTAGCAAGGGGTAAGTCTTTATTCTTTTCATTTGTCTGTGGATCAGCAATTTCGCCAAGGTGGAAAAGCGCAGTGGAACTCAGGCTGAAGATCAGAGACGTGAAGTTGACCTCCGGCAGAGGGTGCGTCTTGGCTTCCTCTTTCGGTGTTTGCGTCCTGGGTTCCTCTTCATTTCTTTCTTCGTCAATGTTGTCAGCCTTCAGGTCCCCTTTGTCATCAAAGGACCTCTTGTCTTTAATTACAAATCCTCTTTCTTCCTCAGTCATGGCGCTACTCCTACAATTCAATCCTCTTTACCGAAAAGACGTTATTCAAACCGCGGATTTCCTCAAGAATTTGGTCGGTGACGATGGAACTGGTGGTCAACAGAATTACGTTCTGCCTTTTCTCCTTTTCTTCTCCCACCTGCATGCGGCTAATATTGATGCCGTAAGCCCCAATGGTGGACCCGATCTGCCCTATGATGCCGGGTAAGTCCTGATTTTGTATTAAGAGGTTATGCCCTTCAGGAATAGCCTCCAGATAAAAGTCGTTTATGCGCAAGATTCTGGGCATCTTTTTGCCAAAGATAGCGCCGGATACGATATTTTCGCCCTCTAAAGCCCGGACCGTAAGCTCGACCAGGCTGGAGAAATCCTCAGACGTCCTGCTTTTGGACTCCACCACCTTTATCCCTCGATCAGCGGCAATAAAAGGTGCGTTGACAAAGTTAACTTCGTCCTTGACTATGGGGGTCAGCAGCCCTTTCAGCATAGCAGTAGTTAGAGGCGCCACATCGTATTCGGTCACGGTGCCAGAATACTCAATTCGAGCTTCCAGAATGGCACTTTCGGCAAGCTGGGACTGGAATAGCCCCATCCTTTCCACCAGCGTGACATAGGGTCTCAGGGTGGTCATCAGTTCAGCACTGATACTCGGGACATTCACGGCGTTTTTAACTGTTCCGTGAAGCAGGTAGGCGACTATCTGTTCAGCCACGTCCTTTGCGACATTGTCCTGGGCCTCAGTGGTGGACGCTCCCAGATGAGGCGTGCAGATGAAATTTGGGAGGTCCATTAGTTCAGTTTTTCCAGGCGGTTCTGTGCTGAATACATCAAAGGCGGCACCGCCCAAGTGTCCAGACTTCAGCGCCTCACAGGTATCATCTTCATTAACGATTCCGCCACGTGCGCAGTTGATCAACATAGCGCCTTTTTTCATCTTTGAAATGTTAGCCCTGTCGATCATGTTGCTGGTTTCATCGGTCTTAGGCGTATGTACGGTGATGTAGTCAGCTCTCTGGAGCAGTTCGTCAAATGAAACTGGCTCTAGATCTAACCTTTCGATGGACTCCGGCTGTATATAGGGGTCATATACAATGACCTTCATCTTCAGGCCCTTGGCCCTGTCCGCCACAATGCGACCGATATGACCCGCCCCTATCAGCCCCAGGGTCTTGTTATAGACTTCACGACCCATGAGCTTTTTCTTTTCCCATTTCCCATTCTTGAGGGAGGCAGTGGCCTGGGGGATATTCCTTGACAGGGCCAGAATCATTGAAATTGTATGCTCGGCCGTGGTGACGGTGTTTCCTTCGGGCGTGTTCATTACTACAATCCCGCACTGGCTTGCAGCAGGGATGTCCACATTGTCAAGGCCGATTCCGGCGCGACCAATGACTTTGAGCTTCTTAGCGGCCTCAATGATTTCAGCCGTAACCTTTGTGGCGCTACGGATCGCGAGGCCGTCATATTGGCCAATAATCTCCTTCAGTTCGTCTGGCGCAAGGCCGGTATTGACGTCTACATCAATACCCGGTGTATCCTGAAAAATTCCGACACCCAACTCCGACATTGGGTCACTTACAAGTATTTTCATATTGGTTCCCTTCTCTTGGTTAAGCTTTTAGGCATATGGTATATTCTATCAATAAAGCCGTGTGAGTGCAAAGGCAACTTGCATCCTGATCTCCCGCCTTTGCTGGAATCCAGGAGACCTTGCCACAAAGGTATTGAAATGTTACAGTATTGTCCAGTATTAGTCAAGATGATCCGTTGTGTTACAAACAACTTGATTTTTCCTCCCAATTCTATTTCAGATCAAACGTCAGAAGACCAGGCTTACTGCCACAGTGTGGGCCTCGGAGCTGCCCCAGTAAGGATCAATATCTTCCAATGATTCATTGATGTAGGCATAATCGATGAATATATTCCTGTATGAGAATCGCGTACCCGCAGTCACACTTCCATCCAGAGAGCCCACCCTCAAGGCAACATTTCTATGGATGTACTGTTCAATTCCGAAGAAGAACATATCAATATTATAATCGCCTTCCCCAGGGTCATCTATTTCTCCCAATCTCCAGTCTAATGCGACAAGCGTTCCCTCGATAGGTTGCCAGACAGTCCCCATGCGGCAGACCCGGATGTAACTATTCCCGGCCGCCTTAATTCGGGTAGATGTTTGTGGGGCAAAACTGGTCATTTTGATCCTTTCCTTACCATACTCATAGGTCAATCCCAA
>JAXHTA010000580.1:0-2489 GCA_034190285.1 Thermodesulfobacteriota bacterium
TTATGGAGAAAAGGGTCATGGAACAGTTTTTTTAATTAAGGAGAATTTGTTTTGAATAATTTACCAAAACCAAAAGCAACAACAATAGATTTGACAGAAGCATGTAATCTAGCATGTGATCAACAAAAAAGGAATGGATGCCTTCTGGCCCAGCATTGGAGCTGTTATTATCATGTATATAACAGTGATTATAGGGGGCTACTTCCCTGTTGACCTCACAATCATCTTGGGCATAAGTGAAAGCTCGGCCCTGATTACCTGGATCATCCTCGTTCTCGCGCTTAACGCTTGGCTGGCTTCAAGCCTTCCTGTGCAGACCCTGCTGCAACCGAGGGACTATATCAACTCGCACCAGCTTCTAGTTGCCATGGCGTTAGTAGGCTTTGGCGTAATTGCAGCCCACCCAACCGTTGTGGCTCCGGCCATAAACTTCGCCCCCAGGGGGGCACCGCCTATTTGGCCTTTCCTATTTGTGGTGATTGCCTGCGGTGCGATTTCTGGTTTTCACAGCCTGGTCAGTTCAGGGACTTCTTCAAAACAGTGTGACTCGGAATCAGATTCCCTCTTTATCGGTTACGGCAGCATGCTCATGGAAGGGGCCCTGTCAGTCCTCGTCATCATAGCAGTTGCCGCAGGGATTGGATTGGGATTGCCCGGAGAAGGAGGCGAGGTCTTTACGGGTGTCGCGGCCTTTAAGCAACATTATGCAAGCTGGGACACCGCAAATGGCCTGTCCGACAAGATAGGGGCTTTTATACACGGTTCGGCCAACATGATGACAAGCTATGGTATCCCCGTCAAGATAGCACTCGCTATAATGGCTGTTTTTATCGTATCGTTCGCAGCCACTACGCTTGATTCGGCCACCCGCATACAGCGCTATGTTATCGTGGAGTTGTCCAATGCTTACAGGTTCAGACCATTTGCAAGAAGGCAGACCGCTACCCTATTCGCTATTATTGTCGCCTATATTCTGGCATTCTATGACGGCACCGGCAAGGGGGCTCTAAAACTCTGGCCCCTTTTCGGATCGGTCAACCAACTCCTTGCCGGACTGGCCCTGCTGGTGACGACCATCTATCTAGCACGTCGCAGGATAAACATCGCATACACCGGCATTCCTATGGTCTTTATGGTTTTCGTAACCGGATGGGCTACGACGCTTAATATCCAGAAGTTCCATGCCACCTCAAACTGGCTCCTCTTTATAATAGGTATGGCCGTATTTATCCTCGAAGTCTGGATGATCTTCGAAAGTGCGGTTGTCCTGAAAGATGTCTATGGCAAGGGAAAGGGCTTGCAGGAGGTACTTTCATAGGGTCTAATGGAGAGGTATGTTAAGCAGTCCCACTGTGAGCGCTTTCTCTTCAGCTACTCGGAACCCGTTTTTCTTGTGCTTGTCCATAATACCTGCCCAGGGCCAGGTCAAAATCATTTCCCAGCGTTTGAGCTGTTCTGATGCCGAACAAATACGTCAGGAGGGTCTTTGTGAGGATGTACACAGCCACAAAGAATGCCAAGGGAAAAACAATGCAGTCAAACAGGTAACCGGCAATCAGTTTGATAGTCCAGACTGCCAGGTCTCTTGTGACCTGCTCAAGATAATTTGCCATCATCAAGAACCCGTCCTTGATATCCTCCAGCTTTGACTTGATGTCGAGACTGGACCACAAAGACTCCTCTTTTCGGTTGCCCGTTGAAAACTTCTTCACAAGGACTTCCGGTGTCAGTTCGTTTTCGAGTCTTTCAAAGCCTTTATTGGCCTCTTCAACCAGTGGGAGGGTAATTCTCTTGGACAAGAATGCAGCGCCTGCAATCGAAGCGGGCATAATGATATACAAGACGATTGTGAGGACAAGAGTGAAGATAAGGCACTCCTTCACGAACCTGCATGATCGTGTGAAAGCGGGCAGAAGCCAGGTCAGAAGAAACAAGGTCATGGCGACCAACATTGATGCAAAAAGAAACCAGTGGTCAAAGAGCTGAATGGTTTGCAGAACCAGGCGCATGAGCAGGAGAACGCACCCACCCGCCAGGGCGGTCTTCCATGCGATATCAACGTAGTCGTAAGTGGACTGAACAATATCGCCCACCTCCAGATTGAAACCGACTCCCACTTCTGAACCCTCAAGCACAGCCAGACCGCTCTTTATACCAGACAGGACCAAGAATCCTTTTACCGACCTGTCAAAGGATTCCTTTAGATAGCAGTTATTGGCCTCCGAGATCGCAGCAAGCCCGCATCTGTTGAACATACCCTCCATTTGGCCTGTTGCGCTTAAGACCACTCCTATGAGCAAGAGCATGCCGGAGATAAACTTGGTTTGCTGTTTGATTCTGAGTCGCACGCTTTGCCTCCCCATGGCATTGACCGATAGGACACCAAACAATACGGGGTAGCATTAGGATCACGCAGATTCCCTTATGCTGTTATCCATGATTTTCCATAGGATACTCGAATCTCTATCCACGGTGGGGGGCAATCTGCT
>JAXHTA010000581.1:0-2477 GCA_034190285.1 Thermodesulfobacteriota bacterium
GGAATCACAGGCGGAATATCTATCCTGGGCACACGGGGAACGGTCAAACCCTTTTCCCACTCGGCGTACCGAGAGACCATTGCCGCTTCCATGGATGTCGCGCGGGCTGCCGGGCTTATCTCCCCATGATGTTGTGTGCGGGAGCAATATTCGGGTTGGGTCTGGCGGATGATATTCTCAACATGGACCCACAGCATAAACTGGCGGGGCAGATAATAATTGCCTCTGTACTGATGTTTTTCGGTTTTCGTCTTGGGTGGACCGATTCTGAAGCCGTCAACCTGTTTTTGTCTGTTCTCTGGATCGTGGGTATAACGAATGCCTTTAACCTTCTGGATAACATGGACGGCCTGGCGGCCGGTATAGCGTTTATTGCGGGGACCTTTTTGCTGTTCTGCCTTTACTCAGACCAAAGTTCTCGCGTAGTTGCCGGTCCTGTGCTTTTGGTGACCATGGTCTACCTTGGCGCAGTTCTGGGTTTTCTGCCACATAATTTCAACCCGGCCTCTGTCTTTATGGGAGATGCGGGGAGCCTTTTCATAGGTTTTATGCTCGCCTGTCTTACTATGATCGGAAGTCCCCTTCATGTACAGGGTGGAAGCTTTGTTCATTTACTTTCGGTCATCGCAATTCCGATCTTCATAGTCTTCATCCCAATCCTTGATACCGGCTTTGTGAGTATTATGCGAAAGCTATCTCATCGTCCCATCTCTCTGGGGGGACGTGATCATTCTTCTCATCGTATGGTGGCCATTGGGTTTTCGGAAAAAAAAGCGGTCCTGGTGCTCTATAGTTTTGCCGTGGTTTCAGGATTAATCGCCCTTGCCATCAACTACTTGAGCATCGGCACAAGCCTGGTTGTTATTGTCCTTTATCTGCTTTTTGTCCTTTTTTTCTGGATTTATCTTGCAAAGGTCAAGGTCTATCCGGAGGAATCTATTTTATCCGGCAACGGCTTAGGCGTCTTTACACCTATTCTGGTTGAAATTACATACAGGAGAAGGCTGTTTGAGGTCCTCCTGGACTTTATATTGGTTACGGTTGCCTATTATGCGGCCTATCTCCTGCGTTTTGAGGGCGCCCCAGGAGCCAACTTCTATTTCTTTCTGAGGTCTCTCCCTATCATGATTGCCTGTCAGATACTTTGCCTGTATCTCTTGGGCGTCTATCGAGGTGTGTGGGAAAGCACAAGCCTCTGGGATCTGATAGGCTATTTTAAGGCCATTACGGCAGGAACGGTAATGCCAATGCTGATCCTCCTTTTCATCTACCGGTTCCAGAGTTTCTCCAGGGCTGTTTTCGTAATTTACTGGGGCCTTATGTTGATTCTGATATCCCTATCCAGGCTTTCTTTCCGTCTATTGGAGGAGGGGGCCAGGAAGGGAAACCATAAAGGGAGGCCAACCCTTGTCTATGGAACGGGGGTAGGCGGACAAATGGCGGTTAAAGAGATTGAGACCAATAAGGGCCTTGGTCTGGCGCTTGTCGGATTCATCGATGATGATCCAAACAGGCAACGGAGGAAGATCGAGGGTTACCCCGTCTTTGGTGGGCAGAAGGATTTAGAGGAAATCATTAGGAAGAACGATATTAAAGAGATTATTATTTCCTTTAGAGATAATGGGACGGGGAAGAAAAAAGAAATCAGGGATCTGTGCCTATCAATGGGCGCGGAAGTGGAGGTCAGTCAGATGAGATTGCTTATCAATTAGTCTCCAAGGTGCACAACCATCCATTTAAGGCTGGCGATAATGTTTCTTGTATGCCTCCCTTGCCTCTGTTACCAGGTCAGTGCCCCGATCTGCGTATCTGGGTGAAAAGTGAAATAACTGGAAATACTTTGCACCTGCCTTTCTTGCCAGTTCCCCTGCCTCCCTAGCCGTCAAGTGATACTTGCTTCGTGCCGTTTCTCTTTCACTATCCAGGAAGCTTGCTTCAATAAAGAGGATATCTGCTGCTTTTGCGAGTTCGATAATCTTCACGCAATTTTTGGTGCTGGCCGTCACATCAGTGATATACGCAATTTTCTGGCCGGGAGAAATCACAGCAATTTTCTTGACCAACTCGCCCAAAAGAAACCTCTCTCGCTTTTTAACCCCTCCCCCTTCCTCCCATGTGACCCAAAAGTCACTCTCAAAATCCCGTTTCTGGTAGATGGCGGCCTTGAATCGGCTAAGCCAAGGGCCTACAGGGAGCCCCAGGCACCTGAGTCCCTCTTTAATGATGTTGACATGGAAGTTCTCTGTCAGTGACAGGCCAAGACAGGGAATTCGGTGGTCAAGGATCACCCCACTCACCACAAAGGATGCCTCTTCTACAAGAATACCGGAAAAGGGCCTTGATGAAGGTGCCTTTGGCTCTTCTTAGACAGTAAGACTGAAATTTAGGGTCCGAAATTTTGCTAAGGTGCTGAAATAACGAGATCCGTGTTTATTTTTGGGTCCAAAAGGTAGTGCCACAAAATATAGCATAACTAT
>JAXHTA010000582.1:0-2470 GCA_034190285.1 Thermodesulfobacteriota bacterium
TGTAATTACTGATCCGAATACAAGAATCCTGGATGCAAACCAGACTTTTGCCTCTATGTTTGGATATGAGTTCCCCGAGGTAATTGGAATGAAAGCAACACAACTTGTGCCGCCTGAAAAGCGAGAGCAGTTGGCAGAAATGATTCTTTTGGCGGACGAAAAGCCATCCGAAATGAAGGCCCTTCGTAAAGACGGGTCGACTTTCTATGCGGAAGTCTGCAGGAAATCAATCAGCTACCAAGGAAAAATCGCCAGGGTGTCGGCAGTACGTGACATCACCGGTCGTAAGGGAATTGAGGATGCCTTAAGAGAATCGGAGGGAAGATACAGGACGTTATTTGAATCATCCTCCGATGGAATAATTATCGCCGAGGTTGAGACAACACACATCAAATATGTCAACCCTGCCATTTGCAGGATTCTTGGGTACAACGAAGATGAACTGCGTGAAATGAAGCTTGAAGCTATTTATCCAAGAAGTGAATGGGTTAGGATGCTACCAGGTTTCAAGGCGACCGTGCAGGGTAAAGCGGTGTTGGCAGAGGATGTGCCATGTCTCAGGAAAGACGGACAAATAATATATGTGGATATAAGCGCGACAATAATTCCGATAAATGACGTTATCTGTGCAATAGGTTTTTTCAGGAATATCACCGAACGGAAGCAGGCAACAGAGGCACTTCGGGAAAGCGAGGAGAGATACCGGTTTTTTGTGCAGAACGCCAGCGATGCGATATTTGTTGCCCAGAATGACGTGATAAAATTCGCGAATCCGCGGGCTGAAGACCTATTCGGCTATCCAGCGGAAAAACTGGCACAGATGCCATTTATCAATCATATACACCCCGAAGACAGGGGCGTGGTTCTAAACAAATATGGGACGATAGTATCGGGAGTGGATCACCCTGTAGTCCTTTCTTTTAGAATGATCAATAAAGCTGGCGATGAATTATGGGGGCAAACTACGTCGGTCTTGATAAACTGGGATAATAGGCCGGCAGTCCTTATCTTTCTCAGGGACCTGACAGGACAAAGAAGGCTGGAAGCTCAACTCCAAGCGGCCCAGAGGATGGAGGCATTAGGCACTCTTGCAGGCGGAATTGCCCATGATTTTAACAACCTGCTCATGGGCATCCAGGGAAACACGTCATTGTCGCTCCTTGAGAAGGATACGAGGCATCCTGATTATGAGAGACTGAAGAATATCGAAAAATACGTCCAGGATGGTGCGGGCCTTACGAGACAGCTGTTAGGCCTTGCCAGAGGAGGAAAATATGAAGTCAAGACAATTGACGTTAACGCTGTGATCAAGCAAACCTCCAAAATGTTTGCTCGTACAAAGAAGGAGATACAGGTCCACAGAAAACATCAGAAAAAAGTCTGGCCCATAGAAGCTGATCAAGGACAGATTGAACAGGTCCTGTTAAACCTCTATGTCAATGCGTGGCAGGCCATGCCCGGCGGAGGCGAACTCTATCTGCGGACAGAAAATATCTTGATCGATGAAGATCTCTACAGACCTTATCAGGTGGCCCCAGGAAGATACGTGAAAATATCGATTACAGATACTGGTATTGGCATGGACGAAGTGACCCAGCAAAAGATATTTGAACCGTTCTTCACGACAAAAGAGATGGGCCGAGGCACTGGTCTTGGTTTGGCCTCTGTATATGGCATTATCAAAAATCACGACGGTTTCATAAGTGTCTACAGTGAGAAGGGTAAAGGGAGCACATTTAATATCTATCTGCCGGCTTCCGGAAAAGAAGTCGCGGGAAAAACGAAGGTGAAGGTGTCAAACGACGTCTCAACCGGTACTGGTACAGTTCTGCTTGTGGATGATCAGGATATGGTAATTGAGGTGGGCCAAAAGCTATTAGAGAAGATGGGATACAGCGTCCTGACAGCTGTCAGCGGAGAAGAGGCTGTAAATATTTATAAGAAAAACAGGGATAAGATAGACATGGTTATTCTGGATATGATTATGCCGCATGTTAGTGGCGGCGAGACATATGATAGGTTAAGGGAAATCAATCCTCAGGTGAAGGTCCTGCTTTCAAGCGGCTACAGTATTGACGGCCAGGCGACCGAAATACTGAACAGGGGGTGCAAGGGGTTCATACAGAAACCGTTCGGCGTATATGAGCTCTCAAGGAAGCTAAGGGAGATTTTGGATGCATAGCTCTTCTTGCCCACAAGCGAGTGCAACATATGAAATACGAACATTGAACGTTGAATAGGAATAATGGTAAGAATTTAGCCTTTTGAAACTAAGGCGCTTTGACCCGTGTGGGTTTCGCTTGGAAAAGCCGCATCACAAATTCTTAATAGCTCGTGGCACGCCCCCTGGGCAATAAACAGGGCTCTGGGCCTTAGGCAGAGCAGGGAGACAGCCTCGGGGAGGCTGTCTTATGGGGTTGTAGACGCCTATGTGTGGTATTGTTGGCATATTCAGACAATCCGGTCTTTC
>JAXHTA010000583.1:0-2469 GCA_034190285.1 Thermodesulfobacteriota bacterium
GTCGGCCTGTGACTGATGTCCAGATAGACGCACGCATCCCCCCTCTTTTTGAGTTCCATGTCTATTGACCTGGCGACAATGTCTCTGAATGCCAGGTCCTTTAGGGGGTGATACTTTTCCATGAATGGATTTCCGTTTTTATCAATAAGGATTCCACCTTCGCCCCTCACGGCCTCTGAGATCAGAAAATTCTTTGCCAGCGGATGATAAAGGCACGTTGGGTGGAACTGCACAAATTCCATGTTGGCAACCTTAACGCCTGCACGATACCCTATGGCCACTCCATCTCCGGTGGCGATATCCGGATTGCTCGTATACCTGTATACCTTCCCGGCCCCACCGGTCGATAACACCGTTACGCCGGCCAAAAATGTCTTGACCCGGCTATCGTTAACATCCAGGACATATGCCCCCCAACAGGTCTGCCTGCTTTCCCCGACCGCAACACCTCGTTTGACCATCTTGGGTTTGATTATGAGATCGATGGCCATATGATTTTCATATATCTGGATATTCTCATTGCCCTTGGCGTGCTCAAGTAAGATGTGCTCCACTTCCCGACCTGTCAGGTCTTTAGTGTGGACTATCCTCCGCCTGGAATGCCCTCCCTCACGGCCCAGATCTAGACCTTCCTTTTCTTCGGTGTTAGGTGTGAAGTTGACGCCCATGTTTATGAGTTCTCTAACCCGCGCAGGGCCCTCCTGGACGACCATTCTTACAATGTCCTCGTGGCAAAGGTGATCTCCTGATTCAAGGGTGTCTCGTATGTGGAGTTCGAAACTGTCATCAGGGTCAAACACTGTGGCTATTCCACCCTGGGCATAATTGGTGGATCCCTCCATCATGTCCTTTTTGGTCACAATAGCCACAGTGCCCGTTTTGGCCGCCTGCAAAGCAAAACTCAGCCCGGCAATGCCGCTCCCTATGACAAGATAATCGGAAATATTCCCCATGTATTGTTCCACCGTAACATCAGTGAGCTTTAAGTATTTACACGCAAGTTTAGCGATTTGCGGTTAGCAATTAGTCATTAGGTAATCGGGATGCAAAAACACTATTCGTCTTTTCATGATGCATGATGAAACCATAGCCCATTTCCATCAGGAATTCCAGGTTTAAAGCAACGCGTAGTAAGAACACAGGGACATCCGTTGTGCGCCATTTTTCTCTGCTCGTTTCCAGGTTGAGATTATATCGGATAAGGGATAAGGTCATTTATTTTCAGGGGCAGGGTATAGACTTTCGCTTTGAGGCGGGACATTTATAGTCCTTTGTAACAAATATCGGCCAGTTATTGACCCATGGAGTTCTCTTTTGGCAAAGCCGAATCACAAATTCTTCATGGCTCGTGGCACGCCCCCAGGGCTGGACAGGGGTTTGGTTTAGGCGGAACAGGGAGAAATCCTTTGGGAGACTGTCTTATGGGGCTGTCCCGCCCTGGATTTCGTGGCCAACCTGCCGTTGGATAAGATGATGATGTTTATGCGGGCTTGCCCCAAGAGAGCCCCACGGGTCTGTGGGCTTCCGGGGAACTATAAGAATTATCTATAGTTTGCTTCAGGCATAACCCTGAAGCGTAGCGTGGGGTTCATTTGCTAAAGTGTTACGGCCTAAGATACATTGAATTTCAGCCGATAAGCCTTTTCGATGATACTTGCGGCCCAATGTGCATCGGGGAAATAATCACGATTGATTACAAAATCGAATTCGTAGGGAAGGGCATCTTTCCTGGCAAAATTCTTTTTAAAAAAGTCACGTTGAAGCTTGTCTTCCTTTTCGAGTACTTTTGCCGCGTCAGCCTCCCCGATTTTCATAATATCAGCGACACGTTTTATCCGGTTCTCTGTTGAGCAGATAAAACGGACCGCCAGCACTTTTTCTCTGGGGAGAATCAGGTGGGTCCCCCGTCCAACAAAGATAGCAGGGCCTGTTTCGGCGATTCTGATGACAGTATTTGCCAATTGTCTCATATAATCTCCCATGGTGAAAGCCTTTTCGCCAAACATCAATAAAGCAAATTCATTGAGTCTGCCCGGATACCGTTCATCGAAATAATCTACTGTTGTCGCCCGCAGATCACGTGATTTCGCGATATGCTCCATGATCTCGCGATCAACCACCTGACGTCCGATTCTTTCAGAAAGGATATCGGCTATTTCAAGCGCACCTACCCCGATCTTTCGTGATATGGATATATAATGGGTCAGTTCCGGGGCTTTTTTCGCCTCATCTTTTTCAAATGTCTTTCTCATCTCCCATTCCCGAACATAACGATCCACCATCTTGGATAAAGTGGGCCGGCTCTTCTTATACTTACCGGGAAAATAATCTGTTCTGATATCATTAGCCATTTGTTTCCTCCTGTGTTCAACGTTACCGATCCTATATCGATACTATCAAATGCTGTAGCCCAAAATTCAGGATACAAAGCATCTATATTACTATTAGCCATTTTTACCTCTCAACAAT
>JAXHTA010000584.1:0-2460 GCA_034190285.1 Thermodesulfobacteriota bacterium
CAAGGATGATCTCCGCGGTGGCAGGAACCAGCAGATCCACTGTTTCACACTTGACCAGTTCCTCGGGTTGGCCCCTTAAGGCCCCCATCATGTCGTATTCATCGGTATCAATGGGCGCCGGAGCGCTGGCCACCGCCGGGAGTTCGGGATTCCAGCCTATTACAATGGCCGCCGGTATGTTCTGTCCTCTGCCCCTGTATTTCCTCCAGTGGTACCATATGTGCTGACCCTGGGCCACAGACATAGTAGTTGTAGTCTTGTCGTGGATCATATTTCTGTAGGTGCCCACATTAGTCCAGCCCGTATCGGGGTCCTTGGTGACCACGCCGTGAAAAGTCCCCATGTATCTGCCGCCGTCCAGCTCTTGCCAGTGAGGCGTGGGGAATGCAAAAAGATCGATGTCGTCGCCCTTAAGGATGTTCTCCTTGCAAGGTCCGGTCTCGACGACTACGGGTTTTATCGGTTTTCTTATCCTCTCCCTCCACACCTGGATCAGGTCTTTACGGGGTGTTTCTTTGGGAAGCCCTAACATGAGAGCGACCCTCGAGTGGTTGGAAAGAGAACATGTAAACACCTTGCGGCAGACAGTATCTTTGTAATCCTTGATGTTCTCGAAGAGAAGAGCCGGACCCCGCCTGTCCATGTTTTCTTTAGCTACTCCTCCGAGTTCAAGGTTCCAGTCAACCTCGGCCTTCACCCTGGAAAGTTCCCCTGCTTTTTCCAGGACATCTATCCATTCTCTTAAATCATTTACAGCCATAAGTTACCTCCTTATTCCTTCAACAGGTCTCTTGCAATAATCACTTTTTGAATATTGGAAGTGCCTTCCGTAATGGGAAAGGCCATCGCATCCCTCACATACCTTTGAATGGGGTACTCAAGGGAATAGCCGTAGGAGCTGAATACTTTCATAGCGGCCAGGGCCGCCTTTACGCCTGCCTCACAGGCAAAGTACTTTGCCGTGGCCACTTCCGCTATATTGCTTATCCCTTTGTCTTTGTTAGATGCGGCCTGATAAACAAGCAGCTTCGCAGCGTCATGGTCCACGGCCATGTCCACGAGCTGGCCCTGGACCATCTGCAGTTCTGCAATCGGTTTGCCGAACTGGACCCTTTCCCTGGCGTACACAATGCTTTCATCAAGACATGCCTTTCCGACTCCAAGAGCCCTTGAGGCGGCAAACAGCCGTGTGTTTCCGAGTGTATACATGAGTATCTTAAAACCTTCTCCCGGACTGCCCAACAGGTTTTCTTTCGGCACCTCCACATTTTCTAATATGACTTCTCCCACGTCCGAACACCTGAGACCTAGCTTCTCAATCTTTGTCGTGGAAATTCCCCGTGTGTTCCTTATATCCACAATAAAACAGGATATACCCCGGTGCTTTTTCTTCTTGTCCGTGTAAAGCCATAAGAGGCCGAAGTCTGCCACCGTGGCATTAGTGATCCAGGTCTTTACCCCATTTAGCACATAACGGTCGCCTTTTTCTGCGGCAGTGCTTCCCATTGCGGCCACATCAGAACCTGCATCCGGCTCGGTGGCGGCGAAGAGCGCTATGGTGTTTCCTGAAGTAATTCCAGGTAGATATTTTTCCTTTTGCTCTGCAGTTCCATACTTGAGTATGGTAAGCGGAGGCCCGGCGGACTGGGTCATAAAATACCCGGCATAGGACGCGTTTACCTTTGCGATCTCCTCTGCCATGAGTACTGCCGAAAAATATCCGGCTTCCGTCCCGCCATATTCTTCAGGGATAAGACAACCGAAGAAGCCTAGCTCCCCCATCTCTTCGACTGCCTCGCGTCTGGTGACACCTTTCTCATAGTCCTCTTCAGCAAGAGGCCCCAGCCGTTTTTCGGCGAATTTCTTAGCCAGTTCTTTTACTGCCCTCTGTTCTTCGGATAATTCGTAGTACACCCCGTGCCTCCTAGCCTGTCATCAAGAGCCGGTAGAATATATCGGCTATCTGCCGCGGACCGAGATGGCCTGGCCCGCTGTCCTTGTGCCATACGATCAACCAGTTGCACATCCCCAGTATCCCGAACGTCACGATCTTGGTATTAAGCCCTCTAAAATGTCCTTTCTCCTGAAGCTCGCAGACTATCTTTTCAAACAGACTCTCATATAACTTACGTCCTTTGATATATATCTCTTTATTTTTAGGGGGCAGATACCTGAATTCCCTAAGAAAAATGGTTACGCTATCAATATACTCCGTCAAATAACCGAGATGATTATTGAGGGCATCCTTTAACTTTTCTTCGGGTGTAAGGTTGCTGTTGGTTATTTCCCGGATGGTCTTGTTGATTTCGAGCACGGATTGCTCCATTACCGCGCTCAGGATCTCGGCTGTTTGATTGGAATTATTTTGAGCCATTTTATATACTAAAGGGGCAATATGATCTAAATCATTATATCTGTGAAAAAAAAATATTATCATTTTAACCCATCTCTATATTAGTT
>JAXHTA010000585.1:0-2452 GCA_034190285.1 Thermodesulfobacteriota bacterium
ACCCCATGGCGCGCTCGTACGTGCCCGCCTATGGACTTATGCAGATCGTGCCGCAAAGCGGAGGCAAGGATGCCTCGGAATTTGTGTTCGGCAGGCCGTTGATTCTGTCGCCGTCTTTTCTCTACAATGCCCAAAACAATATTAATATGGGAACGGCATATCTCCATCTCCTGTCCAACAAGTATTTAAGAAAGATAGAGGACCCCGAGAGCAGGCTGTATTGTGCAATCGCAGCATACAATACCGGACCTGGAAATGTTGCGAGGGCATTTGTGGGGAAGAAGAATATTGAAAAGGCGGTTGCGGCAATAAACAAGATGACAGCTGAGGAAGTCTATGACCATATGACTGAAAACCTGCCTTATGAAGAAACAAGGCATTACTTGAGAAGGGTATCCCAAAGAATCAAGGCCTATCGAACGATGGCGGATAAAGGCTGAAGACAAGTGAGGGTATTGAACAGTTACGTACAAAGGTGAAAGGAGGAATGGCCTTGAAAAAGCTGATATTTGCCCTTTTTGCAGTTTCTATCTGGTTCGATAGTTCCCCCGCAAAACAGATAACCGGTGAAGGATTCGGGGCAACCAGAAAAGAAGCCAAAGAGGAATCCCTCGCTGATCTGATACAGAATATTCAGGTTGAAGTCAAGAGCGAGTTCAGCAGTACTAAGACCGTCAAGACAAGAAGTTATGAGGAAACCAGGAACAAGGTTATCAATCTGAAATCCGATCTTCCGGTCCTGGGGGTAACTTATGCACTGAGAGAAGAAGTAGATGGATTTCTATCCAGGGCTATTCTTGATTATTCAGCCGTGAACCTTTATGAAAGCAGCCTCAAAAACACGCGGGAAATGATCGAGAGAGACATGCGGGTCCTGAAAGGCTTGAAATCGAATTCCGAAAAAGAGGCGATCTTAAGGGAAGTGCTTGCAGGGCTGGATCAGTATTACAAATACAGGATAGTAGCCCAGTTTCTTGGTAGTGAGAGCATCCCGGAAATAGACATAACCAGGGCTGAGATAAAGGCCCGAATCTCCCGACTGTCTGAAAAGGCCGACACTCTAGACTTTGGGGCAAGAACAGCCGCCGGTGCTTTCAGGGAGAAAAATATCTACATCTTTCCCCCCGCAACAGAGAACTCTCGTGAAATAACGGAGTTTGCAAGCGCGGTAAAAGACCGGCTTTCCGCACACATGGACACGGCGATATCTCCAAAGATTGCAGACTATTATTTGATGGGCAGATATCGGGAGTTGGAGGATGGAATTGAGTTGACTTGCCACTTGCTCGATAAGCAATATAATACGGTCAGGACATCCGTTGTGAGCTATTTGCCTGCGGCCTACAAGGAGTATGAAACCCGGCCGAAGACGATTGATTTTGATAAATTGTTGAATACCGGTGTCGTTGCTTCAAAAGATTTGAGGCCGGCAATCAGCACGTCGATGGGAACAAGGGACTTGCTGTTCAAGAAAGGGGAGACCTTCAGCCTTCTGGCAAAAATGAATAGGCCAGGCTATTTCTACTTGGTTGTTCATGTATTAAAGGCGGCGGAAGAGTATTCATACATTATAGACCTTCAGGAGGGAGGCGGCAACCGGAAGTTTGTATATTTCGTCAATGCGGATGATGTCAACAAGTGGGTTGAGCTGGGGGAATTTGAGGTTGTTCCTCCCTATGGTGTTGAAACGGTGCAGATGATGGCCTCAACAAGGGACCTGGTGGATAAAATACCGCAGACACACTATGACATCAAGACACGGCTTTTCAAGATAGGCAATGACCCTTCTTCCGCCGTATTGCGGACAAGAGGCCTTATACGGAAAGAAAGGTTGAATAAAGAGGAGGGAACGTCGGCTACGAAGGCCTGTTTTGCGGAAGCTAACCTACTGTTGACTACAATCGAGAAGTAGCACCCCTGTACCCGTTCATGTGTCGAAGAGCCAGAGGTTCGGTAGACAGGAAATTTTGAATATGAAAAGGATAGTCTCGATTACTCTTTTTTTGGCTTCAGTGCTATTATGGGCCGCAGCCGGGTCCTATGGCAATGAAGGCCGGGCCATAAAGCGGATCAGTGACTTGACTCACGAAAGCGGAAAACTGGGGGGCTTTCATGCTCTGATAGTCGCAATCAGCGATTACCAGGATGATGAAATTCCTGACCTGAAGTCTCCTATTAAGGACGCAAGGGCGCTGGACAGAGTACTGCGTAAGAATTATGGTTTCGAGACCCAACTCCTCCTGGACCGGGAAGCGACCAGGGAGACGATATACAATACCCTGCGTAACCTTGCTGATTCCACCAAAGAAGATGACAGCATCCTGATCTACTATGCTGGCCATGGTGACCGTGACCGCACATATGATGACGGGTGGTGGATCCCAGCCGACGCCAGCGCGGGAAGGCCCACAACGTATCTTGATAATACTCAGGTGCAGAAGGCCATGCGTAG
>JAXHTA010000586.1:0-2434 GCA_034190285.1 Thermodesulfobacteriota bacterium
CAAGAAGGCAGACCAGGCCCCCTGCCGTCTCGCTTGCCCGGCAGGCCTGAATGTCCAGGGGTATATCCAGATGGTGGGTGCGGGAAAGCACGAGGAAGCCCTTAAGATCATTATGGAAGATCTGCCCCTGCCAGGTGTACTCGGACGAATCTGTCCTCACGGATGTGAGGACGCTTGCAGGCGCTGCGAAGTCGACGAGCCCGTAGCTATCCGGGATCTCAAACGGCTGGCCGCAGATATGTTTGATCCCAGGGAAATAGTCATCGATTGCCTGGCCAAAAGGGAAGAAAAGGTGGCTATTATTGGTTCCGGCCCTGCTGGCCTTTCCGCAGCCTACCACCTTGCCCGCAAGGGAATTTTGTCTACCATCTACGAGGCATTACCTGAGGCAGGGGGAATGCTGCGAGTGGGCATTCCCGAACATCGACTTCCGAGAGAGGTCCTGGCCAAGGAAATTGAGATCATCACCAGTCTTGGTGTGGAGATCAAGACAAACACTCCTGTTGGACCCGATTTGACTGTGGACGATCTTTTCGAGAAAGGCTACAAGGCCGTCTATCTGGCTATGGGAGCCCACAGGGGCATTGAACTTGGAGTCCCCGGTGAGAAGGGGGATGGCGTCCGCCAGGGTGTGGATTTTCTGAGAGAACTGAACTTGACTGGAAGAGCTTATGCGAAAGAAAAGGTGGCCGTCATTGGAGGCGGAAATGTGGCCATTGACGTGGCCCGCTCTGCGATCCGGCTTGGTGCCAAGGAAGTCACCATAATCTATCGCCGTACCAGAGCTGAAATGCCGGCTTGGGAAGAAGAAATTCAGGCGGCAGAGGCTGAAGGAGTTAAGGTCACATATCTTTCAGCCCCCCAGGAGGTGCTTACTCTGGACGGCAAAGTAGTGGGTATCAGGTGTATTAGGATGGAGTTAGGCGAGCCCGACTCTTCGGGCCGGAGGAGACCAGTACCTATTCCCGGCAGCGAATACGAGATAGAGCTTGACCAAGTTATCCCGGCCATTGGCCAAGTACCTGATATTTCGGGCATTGAGGATAATACGGGAATAAAGTTCTCCCGCTGGGAGACCATTGAAGTGGATCCTATTACCTATGAGACCGGACGGGATGGGGTTTTTGCAGGCGGAGATGTCCAGACCGGACCATGGATAGCCATTGGTGCGATTGCTGCCGGAAGAGAAGCGGCGGAGTCTATTGTTCGATATCTGGATGGACAGGATATGGCTGAAGGACGGGAACCATCCTCAAACGAAAACCCGGTCTACCGCCCTATTGTTGAAGACGAGCCAAAAGAAAGGACAAGAATACGCGAACTGCCTGTTGAAGAGCGACTGAGCAATTTCAATGAGGTAGACCTAGGATATGATGAAGAGGCCGGTCAAGACGAGGCCCACCGCTGCCTGAACTGCGGATATTGTTGCGAATGCTTCCAGTGTGTTGAGGCATGTAAAGCCGGTGCCGTCACCCTTGAGACGCATGCCCAACAAACAGAGATCTCCGAACTGAAAGTCGGCTCTATTATCATGGCGCCCGGGTTCCAACCCTTTGATCCAACTAAATTTCAGACATACAACTACTCTAAACACCCGAATGTAATCACCTCTATGGAGCTCGAAAGAATTCTCTCCGCATCCGGGCCCACAATGGGGCATCTTGTCCGGGTCTCCGACAAAAGAGAGCCGAAGAAAATCGCATGGCTCCAATGTGTCGGGTCTCGGGATATTAATAGGTGCGATCACAGCTACTGTTCCTCTGTTTGTTGCATGTATGCCATCAAGGAGGCCGTTATCGCCAAGGAACACGCTGGAGACGATCTGGATTGCGCCATTTTCTTCATGGACATGCGGACCCATGGTAAGGATTTTGAGAAATATTACGATAATGCCCGGGACAAACACGGCGTACGATTCATCCGATCCAGGGTCCACACCATTGATCCAGTTTTTGGGAGTGACGACCTTACAATCAAGTACGCCACTGAGACCGGAGAATTCAAAGAAGAGTCCTTTGATATGGTGGTCCTTTCAGTGGGCATAGAGGTGCCCCAGGAGGTCATGGGACTAGCCGAAAATCTCAACATAGGTCTTTCCGAGTCGGGTTTTTGCCGAACTGACAGCTTTCATCCTGTATCCTCGTCCAGGGAGGGGCTTTATGTGTGCGGCGCCTTCCAAGGCCCAAAGGACATTCCTCAGTCGGTCATTGAAGCCAGTGCCGCGGCGTGCGCCGCCAGCATTGACCTCTCGGACGCCAGGGGCAGCGAGATCAGGGTAAAAGAGACTCCGGACGAGATAGATGTAGCCGATGAAGATCCGAAGATCGGGGTATTTATCTGTAACTGTGGAACCAACATAGGCGGTGTGGTGGATGTCGCTGCAGTAGCGGATTATGCCTCTTCCCTTCCCCATGTGGCTCATGTGGCTCAGAAT
>JAXHTA010000587.1:0-2428 GCA_034190285.1 Thermodesulfobacteriota bacterium
GCTATCGCGAGCATTAGGACGCACAGATTATATTACTTTTGTCCTGAAGAGGGAATCCAAAAATGAATAAATATCTTGGCAGATATGATTGCATAGCTTGCCCAACCAAAAGGTTGAGCAGCGGGCTGCCAAATAGCGGTTGCTGATATTCTTCTTCTTTAAAACTGCATTACAAGATTCAGATTCTCAGCTTTTAAACCGCCCCTCCTCACCTTAACCGTTATATTTTAACCACATGATCCAAGACAATATACTATTAAACAAGAGATACAAGAAGAATGGAAAGGAGTAAGAGCCTTTCAATCAAGAATCCTAGCACATTTGAATGCATCAGGTGGAATGTTTTCAGTTGGGGCAACTCACCAACTAAGGAATATATCACATAATTTGACTTTGCTCTTTGCGTTTTCAGTTTTAGAAAGAACACTGAAGCAATTAAGGGATGAAAATGTTTTTACGGAACGTCTCAATAGATTAAAAGCATTAATGGATTCTAGCCAGACAAATATTCCTTGGCAGGATTTTACGTTAATTGATGAGGCAAGGGAAGAAAGGAATAAGGTAGCACACGATCAGAAAATATTAGAACGGGGGGAGTGCTGGAGATATATCGATGGAATTGAAGATGAGTTGGTCGCTTGGAAAGTGGTCGCAACAAAAATACCATTTAACCATTAAAAATATAACATCACAATTGAGAGGGGTTTTTAACACTGCGCTCGTTCCTCGCTCCGTATTAAAAAACCCCTCATTGTGGGTGTTCGGTTCAGGTCTATGAAAATTTGGTTTAAAACATTAATCATTCTTATGTGTTTGGTTATATTGCCAACCGACCAGATTGTAAATGCAAATGCGGGACCCGATTGTGTGGTGCTGCTCCATGGTTTGGCTCGAACAAAAAAGTCTTTATTGAAGCTTGAGCAATCCCTCGGCAGTCGAGGTTTTCAAGTCGTAAATATTGGTTATCCATCCCGTAAAAAGAACATAGAAACGCTTGCGGAAGAAACCATAAAAGAGGCGTGTAATCAATGTAGAAATGCTGCCACTACAAAAATTCACTTTGTCACACACTCTATGGGCGGACTTCTTGTTAGATACTTTCTTGCGCACAATAAGATTCCCGAACTTGGCCGTGTCGTCATGCTGAGCCCTCCTAATCAAGGAAGCGAGATCGTCGACAAGCTGAAAGGCACTCAAATTTTCAAGTGGATAAACGGGCCAGCAGGTCAACAGTTAGGTACCGGTAAGACGAGTCTTCCCGTTTCATTGGGGCCTCCCGATTATGTAGTAGGCATCATCATAGGAGACCGATCAATAAATCCTATACTGTCGCTTCTCATCCCGGGAGCTGATGATGGTAAAGTATCCGTTGAGAATGCAAAACTCGAAGGAATGAAAGACTTTTTGGTTGTACACAAAACGCACCCTTTCATCATGGATGATTACGAGGTTATCAAGCAGATCATATTTTTCATAAAGAAAGGTATGTTTGAAAAAAACGAGAACCGAAAAAACGGTTGAAGAAGGATTGGTCATTTCGCTACGCTCTACGACCAACCTCTTAACCGTGGCCTTATGTGAGCAAAAAAGAAATGAAGCTCAAGATTGGAAAATACATGATTCGAGATTGGCGAATAGGTGATGCGCCATCTGTCGCCAAGTATGCGAACAACAAAAAGATTTGGCTTAACCTCCGGGATCGCTTCCCTCTCCCGTATCATCTTTCCGATGCCGAAGCTTTTCTTGCCAATGTGTTTGAGCAACAACCTGTAACCTTTTTCGCAATAGCAAATGAGCAAGAGGCGATAGGCAGCATTGGGCTTATGCTCGGGGAAGACGTTCACCGTTACACCGCAGAATTGGGCTATTGGTTAGCTGAACCCTTCTGGAATAGAGGAATCATGACTGAGGTAGTGAGCAAATTCAACGACTTTGCTTTTGAAAGATTTGAACTTAACCGAATATTTGCTGAGCCTTACACAAATAATACAGCATCTGTGCGTGTTCTGGAAAAATCTGGTTTCATACTTGAAGGTACGCTTCGAGGCAATGTTTTTAAAAATGGAAAGATTTTAGATCAATATCTCTATGCAAAAATAGGGAATGAAATCACTTAACCATGTGCTGGACGCCGACTGGGGTTTGCTGGCGCTCCACCCCAGCCGTTCAGCACCACGTTGACCTTTGACATACATCTAAATGTGTATTATAGTGTGTCTAAAGATGTGTAAAAAGGAGTTTTGAAATGGCAACAAACTTAGCTATAGACCCTAATTTATTGAGAAAAGCCTTAGAAATCAGTGGGTTGAAAACAAAAAAAGATACCGTGAACATGGCGTTAAAAGAATTCATAAACCGACGTAAGCAGTTAGAAATACTTGATATATTTGGAAAGATGGACCCTGACCCGAACTATAACTACAAAGAA
>JAXHTA010000588.1:0-2426 GCA_034190285.1 Thermodesulfobacteriota bacterium
CTGGTTCAGGAACTCTTTTTCAAGGTCCTCCATATCATTGAAAGAGGAGAACTGGCTACGCCGGATGCCTCATTAAAGGCCGAACGGACCAGGTCCGCTGTACGCCGGAAGATGTCTGGTAAGATACAAAGGCAAAAACTGGAGCGCTTTTTTGACGTCATGTCGCCACGATATCTGCTAAACACCAAGCCCGCCTCGATCTCGCGCCACATAGTAATGGCGGGGCACCTTGCTCATCAGTTGAAGAAAAACGAATCCGCCGCCTTTCTCCTTGAGGCCGAGGAAGACAGGGCCGGGGCCTGCTGGGAGATATCTTTCATGGCCCGGGACAGGCCCGGGCTTTTTTCGGATATTGCCGGCGTCATGTCCTTGAACAATATCGATGTCCTTTCTTCTGATGTCTACACATGGCGGGACGGAACCGCGGTGGACATCTTCAGAGTAACCAGTCCTTTTGACTCAAGACATCCGGATGAGGCCTGGAACAAGGTCAAAATGGATTTGAAAAACACCTTCACAGGAAAACTCTCGCTCCAATATCGGCTGGGTCAAAAGGCCGCACCTTCCCTTCTTTCAAGACGTGCAGAACCGCCTCAACCTCCAAAGGTTATAGTTGATAATGATTCCTCTGATTTTTTCACACTGATAGAGGTATATGCCGGCGACAGGGTGGGACTCCTCTACCAGATTACGAATACACTCACCAGTCTCCGCCTTGATATCCGGCTCGCCCGGATCGCCACAAAGGGTGACCTGATAGCCGACATCTTTTATGTTCGTGACCTGGAGGGCCAGAAGGTGGAAGACAACGATCAGACCGCAGAGATCAAGGAGGCGCTGTATTATCAACTGGAAATAACATGGGGGTCAGGTCTTCACTCTTGACAAAAAACGCGATGTGAAACTGTATACCTGCAAAATCTTTCTTTTTCGATCGCTCCCCGGTGATTCATCTCACGCGCCGGGGTGAAGCAGAACCGGGTTCAGAACTTTTTGTGGGCGGGTGGGGGTCAGATGTTCATTCTTCACAGAGTTTCAATAAAGTTTTGTGATGGCATCTACTTCTCTGGGCATTTTTAAAAATTTTCCGACCGCCTTCGGCGGTAAAGGGTAAGAGTCTAAAACTATAAAGGGTTATTCTTTTGTCCTGAGGCAACGAAAACCCACAATGATGTCCCAGCTGCCCGGGTTGTCCCTGAGGCGGGCAGCGCACCTGGCGAACTCCAGGTCGTCGTTCCACGAACCGCCACGCAGCACTTTTGCATACCGCTTTTCATCATACCAGCTATCTGTCCATTCCCAGACATTTCCTGCCATATCATAACATCCGACAGGGCTGATGCCGTTGGGGTACCGGGTAACCCTCGTGGTTTTTCCTATGCCGGAGTCTAATGTATTGCATTTTTCTTTATCAAATCCGCCCTCCCACGGATATTCCCTGCCGTCAGTTCCCCGTGCGGCCCGTTCCCATTGTTCTTCTTTCGGCAGTTCTTTGCCCGCCCATTTTGCATAAGCATCTGCCTCATAAAAGCTCACTCCCACTACCGGGTGATCAGGCTTGTTCCATTTTTCGTCGTTCCAGAATCGAGGGAGAGTAATGCTGTTGTCCTGTCGCCATTTTTGCCCTTCTTCGCCCCAGTAATCATTATTTTCATAACCACCCGCACGGATAAACTCTTCAAACTGGCTGTTTGTAACAGGATAGGCATCTATCTCAAAGGGCTTTTCAATGTTAACCGGTTTCTTTTCGTCACCATACTGAAAGACCCCGGCAGGGACTTCAATCATTTCGTCAAATTTGTATTTTATATCCCGTTCATCTGAATCCTTGCCCACTTCCGCCTTGATCTCAGGCGTTTCAACAATTCCGCTGATTGAAATAACCTGCCTGATCTGATCAATGGTAGTAATTGAAAGGCTTCTAATGTTGTCCGTAATTCTTTTATTTCGAAGGTAGTTATGGAGGGATTTTTGGGGGACCTGTTCTACTTTTTCAGGGGGAATCTCCCATACTTTTCTGTCATCCTTTTGTATTGATATATCTTTGATAATACCTTTAAGCAGAATTAAGGTCTCGGGAGTGTCTTTTATTTGATTCCACAGATCGAGATTCTCAAATTCTATTATCTGCAATATTAACAAATCAGCGTAATTTATTTCCGTTTTCTTGTTTTTGTGAATCGCATCCATCAAGCTAAGATTATTCAAAAAGCGTTTTAGTCTTCTGGGATTGTTTTTTACTGAAACTATAATCGCGGGCAGATGTGGAAACAATTCCTCTTTGAAATCCATTTCTTTCTTTTTGAGATACTCCTCAAAATCCTCGGTCATGAATTTGGGAAGGTTAAAGGTGACCTGGACGATTTTGTCCATAAACATCCTTGCGTCTTCATCTGAGTAGGCATCTTTTTCTTTCAGGGCATTTA
>JAXHTA010000589.1:0-2426 GCA_034190285.1 Thermodesulfobacteriota bacterium
ACTATTTTCCTTTCATGCTTCCGGGCAATGCGTGCCCGGATTTGACCGCAGAGACTGACTGAAATCCGCTTGAATCCAACAACTGTATCGTATCCCATTTCTTGCATTGCGGACACTGCCAATGCAGTTCCCTCGGCTCAAAGCCGCATTGTCTACACTGGAACCTAAGATAGGGCATGTTCAAATGATCGATAAGGTCCCTATAATCGGTCAGGGCATCGCTGTTTTTGCCGTGATTCAGTAGGATCTCTCCCTTGAATCTCCTGGCCTCCCAGAAAAACGGGGCCAATTTCAGTGCATTTTCCAACTCCCTGAGCGCACCTTCAATGTCGTTTTCATTATAAAGATAGCGGGCAAGGGCCATGTGTGTGAAGGCATCGGAATTCGCTCTGGCGCATCCCTTCAAAAAATCCTCAACAGGCTTCAGGTTTTCCATCTTCGCATAGGCCCCTTCGAGACGGCGGTAGGCAAGAAACGTAAACCAGGGCGCTACCTCTACAACTCTTTTCCACGTTGAAATCGCCTTTTTATATTCCTGTTTGCCAAAATACAAGTCCCCCAAGTGGAGATAGGCGTCGATACACTCCTTGTGCGTGGATACGGCCCTATTGAATAGGGATTGTGCTTCGGCGGGCGCTTTCGATTCTAGCTGGACTTTTCCCATTTCAACCAGGTGATGGGCCAGGATATGCCGGTGGTCGCCCTTGACTATCTGGGCAATCTTTTGTCTTGTACGGTAGGCATTTTCCCAGTCCTTCAACTCTTCGTAGATTCTTTCAATCTCTTTAAGGGTCTCCACATCGGAAGGGATTTTTTGGGTCACCTTCAGAAATGTGTTAAGCGCCCGATTAAGAAAACCCCCTTTACGATAGTCGACACCCAGGTCGAAAAGGGCCTTGAGCCTTATTTGTTCTTCTATGTTCGGCCTCAAGATGATACTTTGACGGATACGGATTGCCCTATCAATATCGCCTCTTGAGCGAAACAGATTGCCGAGCGCAACGTAGGTTTCTATGGTATCGGAGTTGACTCTTACCGATTTGGTGAATTCTTCGATTGCCTGGTCCTGGTCATTGGAAAGGATATATTGGACCCCCTTGAAGAAGGCCTCATCCCCTTTGCTGGCTTTTGATTTGGCCTTCTCTTCCCTGGTGTGCTGTATCCACCCCCCGATAATCAGGCCTATGACGAGCGCACTGGTTATGCATAAGAAAAGCTCTTGCCTACCCGGCTCAAATAACCACTGTACTGCTGTCTCCCACATGAAGTACCTCCCGTAAAGCCTTAATAAACCGGGGTGATGGCCCCTGAATCACACGTGCTCAGTGCGCTGTCGCAAAAACTCACGGAATTGTTAATAAGGGCCGGAACACACTGGGGGGCGGCATTACTTAACGAGGGTTTTCATTTTGCATCGGGGATCTGATCTGGACTAATATCTTCGTCTGTAACCGGAAGATTTCTTAGAGAATTAAGTTCTTTATCCCTCTCTTTGGCATCCCTGATGAGGGTCTTGATCTGTCTTTTGAGACGAACATGCTCAAGCATAAAACACAACCAAATAAGAATAACGCCCACAAGAAACGTGATGATCGACACAAAAGCCAGGGGGAATTCAGAGGTTTCATAATCAAGAAAGACGAGATCAACGCTAAACTTGACAGGCGTTGACATAGTTTCATAATTTTGAACGGTTATGATAACGGCAAGCAACGCCACCAAGAGCACGACCATCCGTCGCAGATTTTTCATTCCTCACCTCCAAAAACAGGTTGAAAGCCCTGAAAATGCGGCAGGAGTCGGCGATAGGTCTCCATGATATGCTCGGGGATTACCCGCACTTCGCCAAAAACAGTCAGGAAATTCGTGTCACCGCTCCAACGGGGTACGATGTGGAAATGCATGTGCTCCTCAACGCCAGCCCCAGCGACCTTACCGAGATTCAACCCTACGTTAAAACCTTGCGGACTCATTACATCCTTAAGGACCTCAATGGACATGCGAACCGTTGCCATAAGTTCCAGAGTTTCCTCGGGGGACAGGGATTCAAGATCCGGAACGTGCCTGTTAGGGGCGACAAGAAGGTGTCCATTGATATACGGAAAGCGATTCATCATGACCATGGTCAAAGGCGCTATGTTTAGAATCAGCCTTGCCTCATCTTCGTCTCTATTGTCTCCTGGACAGAAAATGCATTCGTCTGCTTTCTGTTCTGAAAGGATATACTCCATTCTCCATGGTGCCCAGAGTACCTTCATGGCCGGCCCTCAAAATGTGATAATTTCACCTCGAATGGTATCATCCAGTTCCAAGACCCCTATGCTGTGCGTACCTGAACAGCTAAACTGGTGGCGGCCCCGGGGTTAAAGAGGAGCACCCCGTCTCTCATGTGATTTGTTGCCTGGTGAGAGTGACCGTAAACAATT
>JAXHTA010000059.1:0-12604 GCA_034190285.1 Thermodesulfobacteriota bacterium
GATCGCAGCGGGTACAACTATTTTAGAGTTTTATCCGGCCGACCTTACGAGGCGCGGGAGTTTACGGTTCAGGGAGATGCCTCGTCGGCATCTTATTTCTGGGCCGCCGCTGCCGTAACCGGCGGGATTGTTTGCACCGAGAACATATACCCCTACACTACCAGGCAGGGCGATATTCGTTTTCTTGAACTCCTTGAAACGATGGGCTGCGCTGTCGAAAAGAAGCCGGACAGAGTCGTTGTTCGCGGGGGGAGGCTTGCAGGGATCGAGGCCGATATGAGTTCTATGCCTGACCTGGTTCCTACTCTGGCTGCTGTGGCGCTCTTTGCCGACGGAAAGACTGTTATTCGGGATGTTCCGCACCTCCGTCACAAGGAGAGCGATCGCCTCCAGGCCGTGCGCATGGAATGGGAGCGACTAGGGGGGCGGGTGGAAGAACTGCCGGATGGCCTGATCATTCACGGGGGAGGTCGGTTGGCCGGAGTGCCTGTTGACCCTCACAACGACCATCGACTCGCGATGAGCCTGGCCGTGGTGGGCCTGAGAGCAAAGGGGACAAAGATCAAAGATGAGGACTGTGTCAAAAAGTCCTTTCCTCCTTTCTGGGAGTTATGGGGTCGGATGGGAGCATTGTCCCCCTGAAACGTTTTCCCCTCACCGCTCTTAAAGGGACGATAGAAAAGACCCGACAGCCTCATTGAACCTATCAGGCTGGTCGAGATTGGCGATATGGCCTGCGTCAGGGATGATGATTTTGGTCCCTTGAGGAATTTTTTCGGCCATGTATGTGGCGGCGCTGAGAAGAGGTTTATCTCTTGAGCCCACAAGCACCATGGTGGGAACTCTAATATGATGCAGAGAATCTATGACATGGGAGTCGAACTGGGCCAACATACCGCGCGCGGCCCTCGAAAGACCCAAGGCCGAGCGATGAGTCCTTGCCCTGGTTTCATCAATGGCTTTGAGGGCATCCAGACCCTTACGTTCAAAGGCAAGCGCACTTCGTTCCACAGATCGATTCCAGGCCGCCCGAGACTCACCACTCCTGTAACCTGGCCCGGTGTCAAACAGCATCAGGGCACGCACTCGTTCAGGATATCTTTGATAGAAGGCCATGGACATATACCCGCCCAATGAAAGCCCGGCGATCACGGCGTGTCCTGCTTCACAATTGTCTAAGAGAGCCGCCATGTCCTCCAGGCACTCCCCTTCGCTGTAAGCCGCCTGATCGTCCGGGCTGTCGCTCCTGCCGTGCCCACGCATATCCCAGCTAATCACGCTGTACTTATGGGCCAGAAGCTTGACCTGGCCTTCCCACATCTCAGAGGTCCCGGCATAGCCGTGGGTCAGCAAAATAGTCGGGCCTGTCCCGTATTTTTCATAATATAGCCGAATGCCGTTTCGGCTGATATATGCCATGTGATTTTCTCCTGAAGCCGCCTCTTACGGCGGAGGAGGCGTAACGGCTTTTCCCGGTTTGGGTCTGCGACGTCAGGATTTATACCGCTCAGAAAAGGAATTTGTCAATCAGGCGTTTCTTATTCAGACTATCGAAGCGATTGGGAAATTGAGTAAGCAAAAGCAGGATCCGGCCTGAGCCCGACCGATGGGGTCTTGATCCGAGTTCTTAGTCAAAACCAAAGCTTTTTTTCCTGAAGATATTCAAGCAGGCATCTACAACTTCAGGGTCGTACATTGAGGTCCTGTTCTCAGAGATTTCACCCAAGGCCTTATCGATCCCAAGTGCTGGTCGGTAGGGTCTGTGGGAGGCCATTGCCTCCACCACATCGGCTACGGCCAGGATCCTTGCTTCCAGTAGGATCTCTTTACCCCTCAGTCCTAAAGGGTACCCGGAACCACACATCCTTTCATGATGTTGAAGCACCATTTGAGCGATAGGCCACGGAAACTCAATGCTTTTCAGGATATCGTAACCTACTTTGGGGTGCGTCTTAATTAAGTCGAATTCGATCTTGGTTATGCGGCCCGGTTTGCTCAGTATCTCTGCTGGAAGGGATATCTTCCCCAGATCATGGATCAATCCGGCCATGCGAACGCCTTCAATTCTCTCCTCGGAAAGCCCTATTTCTCTGGCTATGGCATTAGCGAGGTTGGCCACGCGCTGTTGATGGCCGGCAGTATAGGGATCTCTCGTTTCAACGGTCAACGCCATAGCGTGGATGCTTCCCTCCAGTGCCTTTCCAAGCTTATCCATGCTGTCCTGGAGAGCTGATGTGCGCTCCTCGACCATCTTCTGGAGACTTTCACGGTAGGCACGATTGTCGACCTCAAGTTTCCGACGTCGCAATGCATTTTCCACACTGATCAGCACACCGTTTGGATCAAAAGGCTTGATAATATAATCATAGACGCCAGTTTGCAGGGCATCTTCAGCGACCAACAGATCATTCATTGCGGTCACCATAACCGCCGCAGTATCCGGATATTCGGCTATGGCATATCTGATGAAGTCCATCCCCGACTCACCAGGCATACTTATATCGGATAGGAGCAACTCGAAATCCCGCTCCTTCAGAAACTTTCGGGCCTCCAATGCATCGGCGGCAAAAGAGCAATCATAGCCATTCTCTTTAAGTATACTACCGATCAAGATACGAACAGGCTCGTCATCGTCCACAATCAATATCTGTGTCATATTTGCTCTTTAATGGAGGTTTGATTTCTTGTAGCCTTCTGCGGGTTGTTGGAACAGCCCAAAGACTCTTGTTGAAAGGCGGAACATATAAGAAACCGCGGGCCCTTAAGCGCATTCGGGATCTTCCGGCCCAAACACATCAGACCTTCCAACAACCGTATTCGGCAATTCAGGGGAAAAACTTTAGCATAGCATAAATGTCCAACGGCCCTCTGGCAGTTCCAAAGATCCAATTCCAAGTCGTTTCCGTGGTCCCAACCCTTCTCTGCTTTTACCGGTCTTTTTAGGGCCTTCAGGAGGCCGTGCCGTTACCTATTCAAGGCAATATTTTGTGAAATTGCCCTCGATTGGAACCGGATATTTTCCGTCAAAGCAGGCCAAACAAAGTTCATCTCTGGGGATATCCGTGGCCTCCACCAGGCTATCTATATCTAGATAGCCTAAGCTGTCCAAACCTGCAAACTCCCGGATCTCATCCACTGATTTGCGCGCAGCAATCAACTCACCCTTGGTCGAAAAATCGATCCCGTAATGGCAGGGAAAGCGATGGGGCGGGCAACTCACCAGCATATGAACCTCACGGGCGCCTATCCTTCTCAAGGTCTTGATTCTGGTTCGCGCCGTGGTCCCGCGAATAATGGAATCCTCAATGATGAGGACCCGACGATCTTTCAATAGCTCTTTTACAGGATTTAGTTTCACCTTAACGCCAAAGTCCCTCATGGTCTGAGAGGGCTGGATAAAGGTCCTGCCCATATAGTGATTTCTTATCACTCCCATCTCCAGAGGGATGCCTGATGTCCGGGTGTAACCTAAGGCCGCGTAATTGCCGGAATCCGGAAAGGGCATTGCCAGGTCTACCTCAAGTGGAAACTGTTCGGCCATCAGTGCGCCCTGTCTCTTGCGAAACTGGTATACGTTCTGCCCAAAGACGTTGCTGTCAGGCCTGGCGAAATAGATCAGTTCAAAGATACATTGGCTCTTACGGGATTCTATCCCCGACGGAATACTCCTTAGCCCGTCTTTATTTATGATGAGGACCTCTCCCGGCTCCACATCCCTGATATATTCCCCTTCCACCAGGTCAAGGGCGCATGTCTCAGACGCCAGTACATAGCCCGAACCAAGTCTTCCCAGACAAAGAGGCCGAAACCCGTTGGGGTCCCTGGACGCGACAAGGGCGTCTTCGCTCATAATGATCATCGAATAAGCCCCCTTGACCCGGGCCATCGTTTCAATCAAGGATTGATCCAGCCCTTTTTTGATATTCTTGGCAACAAGATGAAGGACGACCTCACTGTCCATACTGGTCTGGAAAATGGATCCCCTGTTCTCCAGCTCGGACCTGATTCTATAGGCATTCACCAGGTTGCCATTGTGTGCAATGGCAAGGGACCTCCCGGCATAATGGATACTGAATGGCTGGGCGTTTACAAGAAGAGATGAACCGGTTGTTGAGTATCTTACATGTCCAAGGGCTATATGGCCTCTGAGTTCGTTTAGAATCGATTGGCTGAATACATCCGGGACAAGCCCCATGGCCTTATGTTCCCGTACGCACTTGCCGTCCGATACCACAATGCCCGCACTTTCCTGACCCCGGTGTTGAAGTGCATAGAGACCGAAATAGGTCAGTCTGGCAGCCTCTTCATGGTCATAAACGGCAAAGACACCGCACTCTTCTCTGGGGCGACGGCCAACGGGAAATCCCGAATCTTGAACACCGGTTACCGAATTCATAACCGGTTCCCCGATTTTTTGATCTTATACACTAAGACCGGGACTTGGATCCCTAAATGTCTTCCTTCAAATCTTTGCTCATGCATTCCGTATTTCCACCATCAAATCTTATAAGATCATAGCCTTTTGAAAAACATCAGATAATTTCTATAAAATGCGTAACACTTTCGCAAATGACCCCGACGCTACGCTTCAGGGTGATACATGAAAGAAACTGTAAAGATCTTTTACAGTTTCTTAGGAGCCCTTTGAAACAAACGTAAGCTGGCTAGCAACCCCCACGGGTCAAAGCGTCACCCTCTAATCCAACAAAGTCAGGATTTAGTGTGATACTCCTGTATGGTCTTCACCTGGAGCCTTCCTTCGGTCATTGATCTTATTGCCAGGACCGTGGCCCGGGCACCGGCAAGCGTAGTCGTATAGGGGACATTGTGGGTCAGGGCCGTCCTTCGTATGGGGTAGGACTCGGAAACAGCCTTCTTGTCGCTCGTGGTATTTATTACTAGATCAATTTCCCCATTTTTAATCATATCAACAACATGGGGCCTACCTTCCCGCACCTTGTTAACGCGCTCGCTTGAAATCCCGTGTTCAGACAGATACGCCGAAGTGCCTGCGGTGGCCACAATCCTAAACCCCAGATCGCAAAGGTCAAAGGCGGTCTTGAGCAGAATCATCTTGTCTTCGTCCTTGACACTGACGAACACCGTGCCTGACAGAGGTAGCTTTTGGCCCGCGGCCAGCTGTGACTTTGCAAAGGCCAGCTCGAAAGACCTGTCAATGCCCATGACTTCTCCTGTGGATTTCATCTCAGGCCCCAGAATCGTATCAACACCGGAAAAGCGGGCAAAAGGAAAAACCGCCTCTTTGCATGAAACGTGCGACGGCCGGATATCCTCGGTCAGGCCTATATTTATAAGGCGTTCTCCCATAATGACCCTAGTGGCCAGCTTTGCCAGAGGGACGCCAATGGCCTTACTCACAAAGGGTATAGTCCTCGACGCCCTGGGATTCACCTCAAGGACGTAGACTATGCCGCCCCTAACCGCGTACTGGATATTCATCAATCCAACGACATTCAACTCCCTTGCGATGGCCTTGGTGTACTCCTTAACTTGCTCCTGAGTGGCGGAACTCAAGAAGATAGGGGGAAGGACACAGGCACTGTCCCCGCTATGGATGCCGGCCTCCTCAATATGTTCCATGATTCCACCTATCACGGTATTTTCCCCATCGGAAATGGCATCCACATCGATCTCCGTGGCGTCCTCGAGGAAGCTGTCAATCAGTATGGGCTTGCCAGGAGACACCCGGACGGCATTCTCAATGTAATCCTCCAGATCTGCCCGATCATAGACTATCTCCATTGCCCGGCCGCCCAGGACGAAGGAAGGCCTTACAACTACCGGATACCCGATTCTGTCGGCCACCTGTACCGCCTGATCTCTATTGGTTGCGATTCCGTTATCCGGTTGAAGTATGTCAAGCTTCTTGAGCAGGCCCTGGAAGCGCTCCCTGTCCTCTGCCCTATCTATGCTGTCAGGGCTGGTTCCGAGGATGGTAACCCCTGCCCGGGCCAGAGGCACGGATATGTTCAAAGGGGTCTGGCCACCGAATTGCACTATTACGCCCTCTGGACCTTCCTGCTCGACAATATTGAGGACGTCTTCTCTGGTCAGCGGCTCAAAGAAGAGTTTATCGGAAATATCATAATCCGTGCTCACCGTCTCCGGGTTGCTGTTCACCATAATGCTTTCAATACCCATTTCTTTGAGGGTGAGAGAGGCATGAACACAACAATAATCAAATTCGATGCCCTGGCCGATTCGGTTCGGGCCTCCCCCCAGGATTACTACTTTTCGCCTCTTTGAAGAGCGGACCTCATTCTCCTGTTCATAAGTCGAGTAGTAATAAGGCGTGTGGGCCTCAAATTCGGCGGCACAGGTGTCCACCAACTTGTAGACCGGTTCAACTCCTTTTGAGAGCCGCGCCTCTCTCACAGACTCTTCGGTTGTGTCGAAGACGTTGGCCAGTTGAGCGTCGGAAAAACCGTATTCCTTGACTTTCTTTAGAAAGCCGGCATCCCAATTACTCGGCCCGGCCCCCTTTTGCGCCATTCCCAGAAGCTCCTTCCCCAGCCCCCATATCTGCCCGATTTGAAATAAGAACCATGGGTCTATACGGGTCAACTCCCGGACCTTCTCTAGGCTCATTCCCTGTTCCAATGCCTCATAAATATAGAAAAGACGATTTGAATTGGGGTTAATAAGTTGCTTTTCAATTTCATGTATATCTTTATGCGCTCTGGACACAGCGGGCCTATCAAATCCGAGACCGAACCGACCGATTTCCAGGGACCTGATGGCCTTCTGGAGCGCTTCCTTGAAGGTCCTGCCTATGGCCATGGTTTCGCCGACAGACTTCATGGAGGTGGTCAGGGTGTCTTCAGCCCCGGAGAACTTCTCGAATGTCCAGCGGGGCACCTTGACTACACAGTAGTCTATAGTCGGCTCAAAAGAAGAAAGGGTCTCACGGGTGATATCATTGGGGATCTCATCCAGCGTATACCCGACGGCGAGTTTTGCAGCTATCTTTGCGATGGGGAACCCTGTGGCCTTTGATGCCAGGGCAGAGCTTCTGGACACCCTCGGATTCATTTCAATAACGGCCATGTCGCCATTTTCCGGGTGGATGGCAAACTGGATGTTAGATCCGCCCGTTTCAACGCCAATCTCCCTTATAATGGCGATCGCCGCATCGCGCATTGCCTGATATTCCCGGTCGGTCAATGTTTGGGCCGGGGCGACGGTAATGCTGTCACCGGTATGGACACCCATGGGATCAAGGTTTTCGATAGAGCAGACAATAACGACGTTATCCATAAAGTCCCGCATGACTTCCAGCTCAAATTCCTTCCAGCCTACTAGAGATTCCTCCATTATGATCTCTGAGATCATACTGGCCTCAAGACCACCCTTTGCGATTGCCTCCATTTCCTCCCTGTTGTATGCGACACCGCTTCCCGCCCCACCCAGGGTAAAACTGGCTCTGATTATAAGGGGATATGAAATACGTTCCGCCACCTCCCTGGCCTCTGACATATCCCTTGCAATGCCGTTTTCAGGCACCCTCAACCCGATACTAATCATGGCATTCCGGAATTGCTCACGGTCTTCCGCCTTTAAGATTACTGGGATGGATGCCCCGATCATCTCAACCCCCAGTTTTTCAAAGATGCCTGTTTCGGCAACCTTAACGGCGGTATTGAGACCCGTCTGGCCACCAATGGTGGGGAGTACGGCCTGCGGCCTTTCCCGTTCAACTATCTCAGCCAGGATCTCGGGTGTTATTGGTTCGATATACGTACGGTTGGCCATTTCGGGATCCGTCATAATCGTGGCCGGATTGCTGTTCACAAGCACAACTTCGTAGCCTTCCTCCATCAAGGCCTTGCAGGCCTGGGTTCCCGAATAGTCAAATTCACAGGCCTGGCCGATGATGATAGGCCCGGAACCTATAATCAGAATCTTTTTTATATCAGTGCGTTTTGGCATGCCTTAAACCAATAGATCTTGTCCCTGTAGCGAAGTGATGGTCAAGGTCGGGAGCGATTTTTTCCCATCATGCCGACAAATCTGTCAAAAAGATACGCCGCGTCATGGGGGCCCGGAGATGCCTCTGGGTGGTACTGGACAGAGAAAAGAGGTAGTTTCCTGTGGATGATTCCTTCCAGGGTATCGTCATTCAGGTTTTTGTGGCTCAACTCAATGTCGGGATTTTTGAGGGATTCCATGTCCACACAAAACCCGTGGTTCTGTGACGTAATCTCCACTTTGCCGCTTGTCAGATCCTTTACGGGCTGGTTGCCACCCCGGTGGCCGAACTTGAGCTTGAAGGTCTTTCCACCAAGGGCCAACCCTATCAGCTGGTGGCCCAGACAGATGCCGAAAATCGGCCGCCTGCCTATTTGATCCCGGATCGTCTGTACTCCATAGGTAACTGCGGAGGGGTCACCCGGCCCATTGCTCAGGAAAAGCCCGTCAGGATCAAGCCTGTCTATGGTCTGACTGGTAACATCCCCAGGTAATAGGAGCACGGTGCATCCTTTGTTGCCGAGGGATCTTAGGATGTTGTACTTGACGCCGTAATCCACTGCCGCAACCCGCCATCTCCCCGGTTCTTCAGGCCATTGGAACTGATCCAGGTCCCCTTCCAGTTTGACAGGTCTCCCTTCTTGCCACAACATAGGTTCCTTGCAGGTGACTTCCTTTACCAGGTCCCGCCCCACAATAGAGGGAGACCGCCTTGCCTTTTCAACAAGAAAACCCGGGTCCAGGTTATGGGTCGACAGGGCCGCCTTCATGGCGCCTTGAAGCCTGATATGCCTGGTAAGGGCCCTGGTATCTATGCCCTCGACCCCTGGTATATTGTTGGCCTTCAAATAATCAGCCAGGGTCCTTTGGGACCTCCAGTTGCTGGGAGATTCATGATATTCTTTGACCAGTAAGGCCCTCACTTGGATCCTATCCGATTCCACATCTTCGTCATTTATGCCGTAGTTACCGATCAGGGGATAGGTCATGGTCACCATCTGGCTGCAATAGGAAGGGTCCGTCAATATTTCCTGATAGCCGGACATACTCGTATTAAAGACAACTTCTCCCGTCGTTTCACAATGTCCAGTAAAAGAACGACCACTGAATACCGCTCCATCTTCTAAGGCCAATAGGGCTTTCATATTACCACGTCTTTCGGACCTTCACGCCTTGTGCACTCAATTCTTCCTTGATCTGTCTGATTGTATAGGTCCCATAGTGGGCCATAGAGGCAATCAAGGCCGCATCCGCCCTTGCCTCTGTCAGGACTTCATAAATGTGATTGATGTTTCCCGCCCCACCCGAGGCTATAACCGGTATGTTTACGTTTTCTGAAATCAGCCTTGTTAATTCTGTTTCGTAACCCTGCTTTGTCCCATCCGCATCAATGGAATTCAGACATATCTCGCCCGCCCCCAGGGCCTCTGCTTCCTTTGCCCAGGCGAGGGCGTCTAAGCCTGTATACTTCCTTCCGCCGTTGATTACAATCTCATAACCCGTAGGGATCTTGTGGCAGGGGTTGACCTGCTTGACATCCATCCCAAGCACAATGCACTGACTCCCGAAGGCCTCGGCCCCAAAAGAAATGATTTCAGGGTTCTTTACCGCCTCGCTATTCACACTGACCTTCTCGGCCCCGGCCAGAAGCACGTTGCGCATGTCACCGATGGTCCTTATGCCGCCCCCCACAGAAAAGGGAATGAAAATCTCTTCAGCCACACGGCGGACAACATCAATCATAATATCACGCCGTTCGTTCGAAGCGGTTATATCATAAAAGACAATCTCATCAGCGCCTTGTTCGTAGTAGTGTCCGGCCATTTCGACAGGATCACCGATATCCACGTTTTCCTTAAACTTAATTCCTTTTGTTGTCTTCCCGTCCCTCACATCCAGGCAGGGTATTATTCGTTTGCTAAGCATACCGACCGTCCCATTTGCAGAAGTTGTTCAGGATCCGAAGACCCGGTGGGCCGCTTTTTTCCGGATGAAACTGCATGGCTATCAAGTTCTTGCAGCCGATGACCGAAGGGAACTCTATACCATAGTCGGTTATACCGATGACAAATTCAACTGAAGCAGGACTGGGATAAAATGAATGTACAAAATAAAACTCATCGGCAGGCAGTATACCATCCAAAACCGGATGTCTCTTGATCAGCTTTACCCCGTTCCACCCCATATGGGGTATCTTGAGGCATTCATTCTCCGCAGCAATAAGAGGGTTGGGAAAAAGCCTGACGTCTCCTTTTATCAGACCCAAACACTCTGCATCGTTCTCTTCGCTCTTGTCAAATATGATCTGCGTGCCCAGACAAATTCCCAGGATCGGTTTGCCTGCCTCAAAGGCATTCATTATGACTTCATCCAGGCCAAGACCTCTCAGATCGTCGATCGCCTTTCCTGCAGCACCCACTCCGGGAAATATGATCCTGTCCGCGCCCAATATCTCTTGTCTGTCCTGGCTTATGCAGCAGGGGAATCCCAACTTTTTCAGGGCCCTCGCCACGCTCTTCAGGTTTCCTGCCTTGTAGTCTATTATTGCTATCATCTGTTCGTCAGTTTCTGTCTCAGGCTTGCCCACACTTCAACACTCCCAAAACCACAAGTAGAACAAAAAAACAAGGTCTTCATTCTTGACAAAATATATCGAACTGTCAAGAAGAAGACCTTACGACACAAATTTACCTTTGGTCACCGAAGGGCCAAAAAACGATCGAACCCAGGACCTCCGGTTTGGCCTTCACTAGTCTTCCCAGGCCCTCGGAGAGCTTCCCGGAATAGACTCTACTTTCTGCTTTGGAGGCCCTCCCTTCGACATCAGTTTCTCTATGGTTGGCTCAGACTCGGTTTCATCATCATCAACATCCCAGGTCAACGGCACAAACCCTACGCCCGGCACAAATTCAAACCCTTGTGGAACAACCCTGGGTTCTTCAGCTTCGGTGACGTCATCATCAATATCAAGATCCTCGTGGGTCGGCTGGGCCTGTGCCTGTCCGATTGGCTTCCACAGGTTATCCTCAACAGGAACGACGAACAGGGGATCTTCCGTTCGCTCGTTTTTTGTTGGGGCGCTTCCAGACCAGAGCGGAACGACGTCTTCGTCAAAGGGGAATACTATTCCAAAACCGTTCTGAAGCGAAGGACCGGCCAGGACAGCCAACCCGTTCAACGGTCCTACAGTATCACCAACGCTCCCTCTCACATCGAAAAGGAATGCGACGGCCCATGCCAGCCTTGCCTCATCCACAGTATAAAGCCCCACTGGATCTGCGTAGCGCAGAGGATTCCCCATCGCATATTGATAAGGGTTAACCTGCCGCGGATGGATGGATGTTACCGGATCAGGCGATATGAATCGGCCTGCCCTGCCGTCATAATACCTGGCCCTCATATAATAGAGCCCGCTGTTTCCCTCCTGCATGACGCCATAGGCGCCAAGGAAAGTGAAAGGATTCTCCGTGCCGCCGGCCTGGATTACTTCGCCGTAAGGCGTATGACCGTAACCGTCCGTTATGTCGCCGCTTTCATTCGTCAAAAACAGGGTCGTACCCATCTCATCGAAATGGTAAAAACTGCGGGTGCTATTCACTGCATCAATGCCGTGCAGAAGCTGTCCTCCGGGGAGATGGATATAATAACGGACGTCGCTTCCTTTCTCCCTCACAACGGAAATCGAAGGCAGGGCCAAGGCGTAGTTCCAGATATATTCCCTGGTTGTACCGGCCGAGGTCCTGGAAATCCTCTGCCCCATGTCGTCGTATGAGAAGTCGATGGTATTCGAGCCTGCCGTATAAGAAGTCAGCCTGGAGGCCAGGTCCCAAACATAGGTCCGGGTCTCGTCGGCAGTGAGGCGACCCATATTGTCATAGGTGTATCCGGAGACCCGGGATGCTGCATCGTACGTGAATATCCGGCTGCCCGAGGTGGGTGCAGGCATGAATGGAATGTTCCTTGTGGCAGACGTGATGTTTCCGGCGCCGTCCAGCGTCAGGCCGATGGAAGAAAGGGTTGCTGACCCCTTTTCGGTAATACCTGTAACCCTCCCGTCGTTATCATAGGTGTATTCTGTCCTTACGCCGTTGGGCCGATAAATGTAGGCTACTCGGCCTCCATCGTCATAAGTAAGATTAGTCGCTCCACCTACCCAGTCGCTCACCCTGGAAACGAGACCACGGCCATTATACGAATATGAGATCACCTTTCCCTGGGCCAGTGTGATTGTGGCGATGCGTCCCGCATCGTCCCTGGTGATGGTAAGGCCATTGCAGCCTGTTATTTCTCCCCCGGCGTCATAGTCCAGGCTCAGCCCGGCGGCGGTAAGAAGACGGTTGTTGTCATCATAAGTGAACGCAAGATCGGTATTGTCCGAATATGACCTCCGGGTGATGTTGCCCTCCTCGTCGCGCGTAATCTGCTGGGCGCCTGCAGGATAGGTCACCGTAGATATGTTGCCCCCGCTGTCATAGGCGTAGTTCGTTGAATTAGAAAGGGGGTCGGTCGAGGATGTATGCCTTCCCATTTCGTCATAGGTGTGATCCCGGGCGTTTCCGTTTGGATCTGTGATCCGCGTAATACGGCCCAGATCGTTTCGCGTGTAAGACGCCGA
>JAXHTA010000590.1:0-2417 GCA_034190285.1 Thermodesulfobacteriota bacterium
CTGACTGCTCCACCGACGACATAGGCCGAATAGCCTTCGTGTCTGAGCCTGTTGAGGATGAAAATGACAAATTCAGGGATGCCTAGTTTGGCCATAAGAAATCCATATATCTGAAGCCAACGGCCGATAACAGTAGGCCTTTGGGCTCTGGTTGCTCTTCAAATACAGTCTCTCAGCATTCGAAAAACGACCCAGCCTGTCCTGATAACATGGGTTATGGAAAACTGCAATTTAAACCCTTCCTCAAAAAAATTGACCATCTTTCCCATTTCAGGTACAAAACCAATATGTTCGAAGATTGATAGTCACCAAGAACCGTTTTCTTCCTATAACGTATTCAGTGTCTAAACGAAAACCGGGATCTTTCGTCAGAGTGAAGGAAGATTAAGATCCTGACAGCAGGAACAGGATTTTTCCTCGACGATTGAGATTTTTTCCTGTCGTATAGATTGGCGAAACAGACAGTTTTCGTTCCGGCACTATTTGTTTGAGCCTTGAGGAGGTTTTATGCTTGACCCCAAATTCTTGAGATCCAATCTGGACGACATCAAACAGATGATCAGCAGTAGGGCATATGACCTTGATATCTCACAGTTTGAGGTCCTGGACCAGGAGAGGCGGAAGAGGTTGACTTCCCTTGAGGAACTCCGTCATCGCCGGAACCGTGTAAGCGACGTTATCGCGGCCATGAAAAAGAGGGGCGAGGACGCTTCTTCGGTAATAGCTGAAATGAAAGAGGTCTCTGCCTCCATAAAGGAAATGGAGAAGGAACTTCCTCAATACGTCGAAGAGCTGGACCGGGTGCTTATGGAAATTCCGAATATGCTCCACGAATCGGTAGTAACTGGAAAGGATGAAACGGATAATCCTGTGATCCGGACGTGGGGACAGATACGGGAAATGGATTTCGAGGCCCTTTCTCACTGGGAAATCGGAGAAAGACTTGGTATCCTGGACTTTACTCGCGCCGCCAAGCTCGCCGGCGCCCGGTTTGCCCTTTATAGGGGTCTGGGGGCAAAACTCGAAAGGGCTCTCATTAACTTTATGCTTGACGTCCATACTCGCGAACATGGATATACGGAAGTCCTGCCGCCCTTTATGGTGAATTCGGCCTGCATGACCGGCACCGGCCAACTACCCAAATTCAAAGAAGATATATTCAAGATTGAGGACAGGGACCTTTATCTGATCCCAACGGCAGAGGTCCCTGTCACTAATATTCACAGGGAGGAGATTCTTGCTGAGGAAGAGCTTCCCCTATATTATGTTGCATATACTCCCTGTTTTCGATCAGAGGCAGGGTCATATGGCAAGGATACCCGCGGCCTTATCAGACAGCATCAATTCAATAAAGTGGAACTGGTCAAATTTACACGCCCTGAGGATTCTTACGACGAACTGGAAAAACTGACCCGTAATGCAGAAGAAATCTTGAGGCGTCTGGGCCTCCCATACCGGGTCGTCTCTCTCTGTTCAGGAGATATCGGCTTTTCCGCGGCGAAGACGTATGATCTGGAGGTTTGGCTTCCCGGTCAAAACCTCTACCGGGAAATCTCATCTTGCAGCAACTTCAGTGATTTTCAGGCCAGGCGCGCAGGGATTAGGTTCAAAAGGAAGCGAAGCAGAGGGACAGAACTGGTAAACACCTTGAACGGTTCCGGTCTGGCTGTTGGAAGGACATTAGTGGCTATCCTGGAAAGCTATCAACAGGCTGATGGCAGTGTGGAAATACCCGAGACACTCAGAGACTATATGGGAGGAATCAATTCGATTCATCCTGCAGGACAATAATAAGGGCTTGGGCAAGCCCTGAGGGGGGAGAAAAAATATGTGCGGCATCGTATGTTATGTGGGCAACAAGCAGGCCAACTCGATCCTCTTGGAAGGATTAAAGCAACTTGAATATCGGGGTTACGATTCGGCAGGTCTTGCCATACAGGATAAAGACCACATCGACTTTTGCCGAGCAGTGGGGAAAATTGCTGCACTGGAGAGAAAGTTAGAAAACTTGGATATCAAAGGTGGTTTGGGCATTGCCCATACGAGGTGGGCAACCCATGGTGAACCGACAGAAGAGAACGCACATCCCCACAGGGATGAAAGTGAAAATGTATTTGTCATCCATAATGGCATCATAGAAAACTACCACTTTCTTAAGAAGAGGCTTGAAAAGCAGGGAGTTCGCTTCAGGTCTGAAACTGATACGGAAGTCCTTGCCCACCTTATCGCCATCAACTTCGAAGGAAGTCTCGACAAGGCGGTTAGGAAAACCATGTCTCAAGTGGAGGGGACCTTTGGGCTGGCTGTCATACACAGACACGCCAGCGGCAAGATCGTGGTTGCCAGAAGAGGGAGCCCACTTATTATCGGCGTGAGCGAAGACGGACATTTTGCCGCCTCTGACGTTTCGGCCATGG
>JAXHTA010000591.1:0-2409 GCA_034190285.1 Thermodesulfobacteriota bacterium
GTCAGGAGCAAAAAGACCGCCCGGAGCTATTCAGAACGCGTTATATTTGGTTGAAAAACTTTGAAAATCTAAAGCCCTCCCAGACCGAAACCCTTGATGAACTGACTGTAAAAAAGCTCAACTTAACAACAAGTCGTGTCTACCACATTAAACTCAATTTCCAGGAGTTATTCAATCGACCTGTTGAATATGCCAAGATATATATAACAAAATGGTATTTCTGGGCCACTCGTAGCCGCTTTGAACCCTTCAAGGAAGCAGCCTACAAAATCAAACGCCATTGGGATGGAGTGCTTCAATGGTTTAACTCAGGTGTCAACAACGGCATCTTAGAAGGAATAAACAGCGTTATTCAAGCTGCTAAGGCTCGAGCTCGTGGCTAACGAACTACTCGAAATATTACTGCAATAATCTACCTGATAGCTGGAAAACTTGATGTCGGCTTACTCACTTGAAACAGCGAGGAACCGAAAAGATAGAATTGTGTTCCGGCACAAGGAAGAGGGATGCGGTCAAATGCCGGAAGATATTTTGTCAGATAGCGGTCAGGAAAATAGGCTATTCCGGGGCGGATATAGCTCGGTTTCTGGGCATCACCACATCAGCGGTGAATCGTTTAGCCGCTTCCGATGTGTTGCCGGATACAGAAAATTATCAGTAAATTGTTTTGGAACCAACATACCCGTTTACTTTTGTTTACCTTTTACTTTTAGGTGTAGGATCCGCGCTTGACTACTACGTTGCCAGCCTACCCCCTCCAGGTACAGCACCGGAGTCCTCGCCGATCGGCTGACCAGGGAGGCCGTCATGGACTTCTTCGACCTTATCCAGGGCCAGGAGGATGGCCGCCCTTAATAGATTCAAGCGGCCTTTCACGTTTATTTATATTTTGAAATCATGTATACTTAAAAAGGCAAAAGGCTTTTCCTGTAATCCATCCCAATTTATATTGCAAAATAATGGAATTTCCCGAACACTCTTTCTGGGATTTTACGTTGAATGTTCACTCCCAAACAGGTATCCATGAGGCCTGCTTGGAACTCCAGGTGACATACGGTCTGGATGTAAACATGCTCTTTTTCTGCTGCTGGGTCGGGTCCGCCGGCGGGGGTACCGTGGGAAGAGAAGTAATCGGGAGGGCGTTGGAGGCGGTCACTCACTGGCAGGAGGAGATCGTTCGGCCCGTGTGGCGGGCCCGGCACAGGCTGAAAAACGAATTCCGGGAATTTCCCAGTTCACTGACCGAGCCACTGAGGCAGGCATTGATCGCCGCGGAGGTGGATGCCGAACACATCGAGCAACTGGTGCTGGCGGAGTCGTTTACGTTTCAGTCCGATGACGCCTCCACGGGAAAGAAGCGTATCAATGATGCTGCATCCAACCTGGCCGACTATCTGGCCTTGTGTTCCAGGGAAGATCTCGCGTTTTCTAAGGAGATTTTTGAACCCATGACCCTTATCCTGAATGCCGCATTTCCGGAGGCGGAAAGGGAATCTGTTCGTTACGTTCTTGCGAGTGCCCTGTCCTGGATTGTTGGATCCTAATGGGCCTGCCAACTCCTGCCCAGTATATAACCCCTCCGTCCCAAAAAAAAGTTGTTTCGAAAGCGGGTGTGCGAAGGTCTATTATTGCTCCGAATGCGCCAATGGACAATGGAGTTGTTCCTCCGGTTGGTTTTGCTTTAACAGGTTGATTCCGGGAGGATGCGGTAGCTCGGACAGCGGCGGCGGAGGAGGAATTATTGCAATAGGGGGAGGTAGCGGCAGCAGCGGAGCAGTCAATCTGGGAGGTGGATCATCAGGAGGGGGAAGCTCGTTATCCTCACCAGGGCCGACTCCGACTATAATGGGAAACATCGATTGTCCTCCGTGTTATTATGATCCCGACTGTCCGAAAAAGAAGGACAATGAAGACACCGAAACCAACCAGAACATAAGCCAGGCGGTGGGTTGCACGGTGAATACCTTTAGCAGGCAATACATGGACGACGTTATTGATCTTTCCGTGAAGGTCAAGGGCGGTACGATTTCAGTTCAGAGGGCCTTCAATGGTGTTGAGTGGGGTTCGGACAATGAACGTAATAAACTGGAAATTGAAGGTAATACTATTGAAGCTCCTATCGATATGGGGTGACAGTTCTGACTTAGATTCTTTAGTCTGGTTTTAGCAGGTACTCGTTCCTGCACCAAACATCTATAGAGGCTCAACAGCTGCCCTGGCGTCTGTGAGTTGCCTGGCTCTTGGTATCACTACTCAAGCATGCAAGCAGACAGACGATAGCCCAGGTCTAATGTGGTTTAATTTTAACGGACACCCTGCTAAGAGCCATTTAACAGAAAGCGAGGTGTTCAATGAGCGAGAAACGAAAGCGTACAAATTACCCTGATGATTTCAAACAAGATGCCGTCC
>JAXHTA010000592.1:0-2407 GCA_034190285.1 Thermodesulfobacteriota bacterium
CTGTCTCCCGAAAAATCCCGGTCTCTTCGGCCCATCCAGTACGACGTTGCTTGATGTCACTTCTCTGCAGATCGGTGATTGTCTGAAGAATGCCGTGATGACTTTCCAGCGGAAAATTCCCGGATCTTAATGCCCCTTGCCTGGAGGAGCGGATAAATTCAGGAAAATCAATCTCCACTGGACATCTCGTGCTGCAACGTGCACAGGTCAGGCACGCCCACACATCCCGACTTCGGGACAGGTCTCCGCCCGATTCCAGCATGCTCCGTTTGATTATCTGTCTTGGTGAGAAGGTTGGAAGTTCACGGCTTATGGGGCAACTGCCCGTACAAACCCCACATTCCATACAGTAATCAATTTGTCTCTGGGAAAGTTCCATAATTCAATCCATCAGCTACGAACCGTTTTGTCCACTAGGAGAGCAGATTCACGCATACGTGATGCATGTCTTTAAAAGCCTTCACAATCATTATTCTTGCGGCTTTCTTTCTTCCCTACGTCGTTATGTTGGTAGGCATTTTTATCATGAAAGAGGTCTTTCCTGTCAAGTCAAAAACAAGATAGCTAAAAATCCTTGACAAAACGAAAATGGAGAAATAGGTTTAGCGGCTCTAAAGGCCTTTAACTTGGAGGGTATGACCTACCCACAACTGGTTCAACTGGATCCATTTGGTCTGAGATCATGGCGGAAAAAAAGAAAAAGACAGGTTCAATAACGATCGACAGAGAATTATGCAAAGGCTGCTATCTGTGCGCCTGGGTTTGCCCCAAGAAGTTGATAGCGGTCTCCGACAAACTCAATCAAAAGGGATATTATCCTGCCGAGTTTGCAGAGACCAATGGAAAGTCAGAGGATCGCAAATGCACAGGCTGCGCCACATGCGCAACTATCTGTCCTGATCTTGCAATAGAGGTATATCTTGAGTGAAAGAGTATTGATGAGGGGAAGCCATGTCATTGGCGAAGCCGCCGTGCGAGCCGGGTGCAGGTTCTATGCCGGCTATCCCATCACACCGCAAAACGAGTTGACGGAATATATGGCTGGGGCCATGGCAAGACTTGAAGACGGCACCTTCATTCAAGCGGAAAGTGAGCTGGCCGCCATCAACATGGTGCTTGGAGCGTCCATGGCCGGCGCTAGGGCTATGACCAGTTCATCCGGCCCCGGGATCAGTCTTAAGCAGGAAGGCATTTCCTTTCTTGCCGCCCAGGAACTCCCCGCCCTGATCGTGAATACCATTAGGGGAGGGCCAGGTTTGGGGAACATAGCACCCGCCCAGAGTGATTATTTCCAGGCAACCAGGGGAGGAGGCCATGGCGATTACCGGACTATTGTCCTGGCCCCGGCATCCGGGCAGGAGCTGGCCGATCTGACGCGAACGGCCTTTGAGTATGCTGATAAATACAGGACACCCGTGATGATTCTTGGGGACGGCATGATGGGCCAGATGATGGAGCCGGTTGAACTCCCGGAACCCATTTCTCTAAACGAACTGCCACCCAAGCCTTGGATACTAAATGGGGCAAAAGACCGGCCCAGCCGGTACATCAGGTCTCTGCTCCTGGATCCTGCCGTGGAAGAAGAACACAACTGGAAATTGTCAAGAAAATACGACATGATCATTAGGGAGATTCCCAGGGCTGAAACATATATGACTACAGACGCCCGCCTGGTGGTAATCGCTTATGGAACGGCTGCAAGGATAGCAAAAGGGGCCGTGAAGAGGGTCAGGGAGATAGGAATCAAGGCCGGGCTTTTGCGCCCTGTCACACTCTGGCCTTACCCCGACGGGCCTTTGGTGGAAATGAGCCGGCTCGCAAAGGACTTCCTTGTCTTTGAAATGAGTATGGGCCAAATGGTTGAAGACGTCAGGTTGGCCTTGGAGGGCAGGGGCAATGTGCACTTTTATGGTCGTCCCGGAGGTACGGTTTCCACACCTGATGAAATCGCCAAGGTGATCAATACCATATATCATCGCCAGCATCTGGAGAAGGATTAGACTATGGCAAAAAAGATCTTCCAAAGGCCCAAGTACCTCAAAGACGCAGTTTACCATTACTGCCCTGGCTGCGGACACAGCATCATCCATCGTCTGGTCGCGGAAGTCATTGAAGAGCTGGATATTGGCGAAAAGACCATCGGAGTTCCGCCCGCGGGCTGTGCTGTCCTGGCCTATTATTATTTTGATGTTGACATGGGAGAGGCACCCCATGGAAGGGGAGCCGCCGTGGCTACCGGGATCAAACGAACACTTCCCGACAGGATTGTCTTTTCCTACCAGGGCGACGGCGATATAGCGGCTATTGGTACGGCCGAGACCATTCACGCGGCAAACAGGGGTGAAAATATCACGGTTATTTTCGTTAATAACGGTGTTTACGGCATGACTGGCGGCCAGATGGCCCC
>JAXHTA010000593.1:0-2404 GCA_034190285.1 Thermodesulfobacteriota bacterium
TTCTTCGGCAAGCTCAGGCCGGCTGTATGGGCTTTCGGCAGGTTCGTAGAATTGGGGCAGGGGATCATAGTTCAATTCCTTCAGTATATTGGAGTAGAGTTCCACCTTCCCGGAAGGCGTGCCGAAACCGTCTTTTTCGTATTTCTTCTCTTCCTTTGGCCAGGTCGTAAAACCGCCCCTCTTCTCAATGAATTCATTAAAGTTCAACCCCATTGGCTTTAGTCGATAATCAAATGCCTCCTCAAGGGTCTTCCAGGGCCAGTGTTCTTCCTGGCCCAGACGTATGCCAAGGCCGCGCCAGAAGTCATAATCAGGCCGTCTGTCATACTTGCCTTCCACCTGACCGGGCAGGGCGGCAACTCCACAGTCTATAAACCCGAAAGTGTCCGACCACGTGTGGAATTGAGGCCTTTCCAGCCAGCACGCAATGGGAAAAACATAGTCGGCCAGCTCTGCGGTGGGCGTTTTCCACATCTCCGTCACTACAAAGAGATCCAGGTTCTTTATGGCCCTGTAAGCCAGTTTGGCATTTGCCTGGGTTACAAGGGGGTTGCTTGATACCGTAAACATGGCCTTCACCGGATAAGGTTCGCCAGTTATCATGGCCCTGTAAACACTCGGGGTATGGGCAAAGGCAACGTGGGCCTTTCCGACCGGCGACTTGGCATATTTTTCCATTACCAGGTCATAGCCCACAAAGGACTCCAGCTTGAAACGATCGCCCCCGATCTGTTTTCTCTTCTGCTCCGGGGGCATAGACTGGTTCATCTCGGTCTCATACTCCGAAACCACCTGGGGGTGCCCTTCGCGAAGTTCTTCTCCCCCCCTCACGTCAAAGTTCCCGGTTATTGCGGCCAGGCTGGTCCTCGCGTGATATGCCTCCATACTGTTGGTCAACTGCTCCAGTCCCATTGAGTGGAAAATAAAAGAGGGTTTGGTGGTGGCATACATGACAGCGGCTTCCTTGATCTTCTCCTTCGGCACCCACGTAATATCTTCAACCTGTTTCAGCGGATACTCCGCTGCCCGCCGGGCCAATTCATCGAATCCATGGCACCACTTGTCCACGAACTCTTTGTCATAAAGGCCATCTTCTATGACCACGTTGATCATGCCCAGGGCCAGGGCCGCATCCGTGCCGGGCCTGATTTGAAGCCAGACGTCAGCCTTTTCGGCGTCATCTGTCCTGCGCGGATCAATAACTATGAGCTTTCCTTCCCTTTTCAGGTGGTCCTGAGTAGCAAACCATACATTTCTGTAAGCCTCTTTGGGATTGGACCCCCAAATAACCACACACCTGGAACTCTTTCCAAATCCCCCGAAGTCGATCCACCACCCAAGGAGGGCGACACCCATGATACCCGGTCCGTAGCACATGGGCCCCTGGCCTATGTTGTTCGGCGTCCCAAACAGGTTCAGGAAACGGGACCGGTACTCGTCCGCAGTCCTGTATGTTCCGCTGCTGCTGGTGAGAGTTTCAGCCCCGTATTTTTGCCTCAACCCGTCTAATTGCTCTGCGACTTCATCAAGGGCCTGGTCCCAGGAGATTTCATCCCACTTGCCTTCCCCCCTCCGGCCTTTTCTCTTCAAAGGAAAGCACAACCTGTCCTTATGGTAATAGTACTCGGTAACGGCTTTCGCCCTCGGGCAGGCATTTATGACCCTCTTCACCCTTTCGGTTCGGGGCTCATTTGATACGGCCTCGATCTTAACCAACCTCCCGTCTTCAACATGCACATCCACCTTGCAGTGGCAATGACACCAGTAGCACACCGCCTTCTTCACTTCATTTCCCAATGTGCTCCCTCCTTAACACCCCTAAGTTGTTTTTTTCGAAGACTAAACATATGGTGAAAAATGATCTCAAAATAAATAACGAATGTTCGTTTACTATACTGAGGTGTTCTTGTGAAAATTGTCAAGAAAAATCTGCCGAAAATGTTACGGCGGCAATACCCTTGTGCAAAAAAGCCGTAAATGATGGTGGGATGACCCTGGCATTATCCACAACAAGGACCCCCTTCACTCTCTGTCGTTCTGGACCGTGGGCTTAGATACCTGTTGCAGTTTTCTATAGAGCTGAATCTGTCGTTGGTGATTACCGTATTAGGTCACTGACGCTGCGAAGCGTGATGTCCGGGTGCTCAGGGGAAAGGGTTTCTGGAGTGCCCACGCCGGTCAGGACGGCCGCGGTCTTGACACCCGCTGCTTTCCCACAGCGGATATCGTTGGCCGAATCCCCCACGTACAGACATTGATGCGGGGCTATTTTAAGCCTTTGGACCGCCTCTGACACGGGGTCTGGAAAAGGCTTCATTCGCGGTGCGTCCTCTCTCATGATTATGACGTCGAAGAACTCTTGGGGGTCAATCCCGGCCTCATTGAAGGTGTAAAACACGGCGTC
>JAXHTA010000594.1:0-2393 GCA_034190285.1 Thermodesulfobacteriota bacterium
TTCCCAATTTCTGCGTCAGTCAAAAATTTTAATCCTCAAAATACTTAATGTATTCCTGCGGTTAAAGTTTTTGCCTTCCTTGAACTTGAAAAAATTTTCTAGTTTTCGTTCGGGCACTAATTATGAAATTTTTTGTGAGGTTCCATGAGAATATGGGCTATTTTCAGCATTATTTTTATCAGCTTTGCCCGTTTTTTTGGAAGAGAATGCACAAAGATAGTCATAATTAAAATTGCTGAAATGCGTCACGGTAAATTTGTTCTAATGGTGTAAGGCATATGCGCATGAGTTTTGAGTCATCCGCAAGTAGTCAAAAACCAAGCGTACATTGCGAGAGAGCTGTCGCATTTTTTGTGCTGCATTGCGTACACCTTTGAGCTTGATGATGCTAATGGCAAAACGGCGCAGTCGGGTAATGTTTTCCGGGCCATGGCCGGTGCGTATGCGGCTGCGGTCTTCGTCATAGTTCCAATCGATAATGTAATGGCAGCTGTTTTCAATGCACCAGTGACCACGGTTAGTGGCAAGAACCCTTTGAGGGTCGGCTTGCTCAGGAGTTCGACTGGTAATGCCATAAGCGATTTCACAGGAGTATTCATCGCTTTTTTTATCTGTGGATTCCCGTTGGATGACGAAAGCTTGTCCTACGTGAGGAAAGTTCAAATAGTCATTAAGTTCGGTTGTAATCCATATTTTGCGGATTTCGATCCGGCCGTGGTCGGGAGGATCGCAAAGGACAAAATCGGGGTCCTGCCGGTCTTTAAAATATAACACGATGTCTTGAAAAAGTCCTGGCTGGTTATTTTTGACTGTGAAGTGATAATGAGCTTTGCGGTCACGGACCAAATAGTCGGCGATCTTGCGCTGGGTCAACAGGGCATCGGCGGTAATTTCTTTTCCTTGGATATCGATGGCATCAAGGAGAGGGATGGCGGTCTTGATTTCATTGGTACGTTTGACTTCTCCGCTATTCTTTACGGGGAGAAAACCTACTTTTTTTGGGAGTAGCAGGCCTTGCTCTGATGACCGACTGCGCTCATGATGTGAGTCTGATAGCCTTGATCGTCGATGGCGTTGCACATGGTTTTTCCATCAATGGCCAGACTTTCGTCCTGCTGACCATAGGCGTGGTTCCAGCGCTGTAGTGCACTGTCGAGATGCACGGGATCAACACGGATCAACACATCACGGATGATAGACAGGCTCGGTACGATGTAGCGCCTGTTTTGATATCGGCATCCGAAACGCTCCCGGGCTTTTTGTCCAAGGCTTTTGGCCCAATCTGAGATGGCCAGATAGCCGCGCATCCCACACAGGGTTGCCCCGGCGGCAATAGCTAAAACAGTGGAAAGTCGATGACGTCGTCCTTGAGCACGGCGTGGATCAGGGATATCGGCAAAAAAGTCAGGCAAGGATTGCATCTGTTGTGCACGGAGCATGATTTTTGTACCTCCTGTACGATAAGCTGGTTCGAGGATAGGCCGGGATAACAGTGCTTGCGCATCGGAGATTAACGGTTTGACAAAAACCATTTTTGGTGATTGTGCCGTAGCGCTGTAGCCTTGTCGGGTTCGATGAAAGCCCTTGGTCTCGCCCACATATATCCAGTTGGCCGCTTTGTAGATGGTTCCCTGGAACCGTTGAGGGTCCACAAAGGTTTCGAGCAGCACAAGGGGATGGCCGAAAACCGCCTGCCAATCAGACGGTAGTCTCTTTTGGCACAATGAGAGAATGCGGGAGGCTAAATTTGGAAAATGCCAGTCGGGCAGGATCAGAAAACGGCTGTTGTTGGTTAGCAGTTTTAGCCGATCGTACTGATGGCGAAAGTCCCATCCGATCCAGCAATCCCGTGCAGAACACTTTAAGGCGGCAGCGGAAAAACTCAGAAGAGCAACCCATTGATCACCAAAGGTGGCAACATACCATAGGGTTTCACTGATCTTAGGCAGAGAACCCAAATAATGATGTTCCTGCATCAGTTTCTGAAAACGCTGCTCTTCAAACGGACGGACGGACCGGACAAGGACTTTAAAAAGGTTCAACACAGTTACCCCCGGGATGAAGTGTCACATGGCTGCTTATATATCTCATCCGGAGGCATATGTCCAGTACTTTATTCAACTACTTGATATTATTTCTTGGATGGGGCAGAACAAAAACACCCTGCAATAAAACCGGACCAGTATGGTGAAAAAACTTCAACCCTGCTACAATACGCATCAAATAGATAAGCATAACTGCGGAAAAAGGAACCGGGCTCTGCCGCTTGCGGTGGCGTCGCGGGGCAAGCTGTTCAAGGACTTTCATGATACCGAGTTCGCCCAGGAAACAGAAAAATTCATCGAATAATCCGGCATCACCAAGGCCGTATATTTCATGAACTTCCTGTTCAT
>JAXHTA010000595.1:0-2393 GCA_034190285.1 Thermodesulfobacteriota bacterium
ACTGTTTAATTTGGTCTTTTATAATTATATAAAAATTTCAACTTTAAAATTAAACCGTTTCCATTTTTTTTGATTTTATATTCAATAAAAAAAAACAAAAAAGGCCCGGCATGTATTTCATGCCCCGTAACTAATGTCATCCCCTTGTAAGACGATTGGACAAGACCAGGAGGTCCTTTTCAACCATATTGTCGGTATCTATCTGATTGAACGGAATTGCATACTCCCTGCCTGACCTGACGGCAGGCATCAGCCTCGATGTCCCCGCCTTCAGATATTCAGCCACGTTGTAGGCCATTCGCTGTGCCAGAGTTATATCTTGATTGTTTGGAGCCGCCCCTCTGATATCCCTTGAAAACGGCTCACATACAACCTTTCTCTCTATCTTAATACCGGTTGCCAGGAGTTCCTTATAGAAGTACTCAGCGGCATTATCCTTTACGCCCCTCAATTCTCTTTCCTCTTTCTTATACCCTTCCGCCACAACTATTACACACTCCTCTCTTCGGTTAAGAGCCTCGACCACTTTTTTATGATCAATCACGGTTCTAGGGAGGATGGTAAGGTGGGCGCGTGACCCCAAACAGGAATGAAGGGCATGAAAACCACTACTTGCGCCCATCATTTCAACAATGTAGATTCTTCGGTGCGTACGGGCATCAGCCATATAACATCTGATTTTTTCGGAGCCCATTTCGATACCGGTGTGCTCGCCTATGCACTCGGTTCCAGCGATGTCGCTGTCGATTGTCACCGGTACAAAAAAAACCTGTATAGACGTTGAGATAAGATTGCAGAGGGATTTAATCCCTTTGAAAGTACCATTTCCTCCAATAGCTATGATGGCCTTTACATTTCTTTCTTTTATGGTTTCTGCGGCCTTTTTTTGGACGTCCTTTTTCACAAAATCACTATATCTCTCGCTACGCAACTGGGCACCGCGCCATTCAGACAATGGGGCAACATGGAACACACCCGGAATATGATCCAATTTCTTAAACAAGTCGGGGTCGTAGACCAACCGGAGAAAATCTCCAGCCTTCCCGTTTACGAGTGACTTGAACCCTTCACGCGTCGCATATGCATGTCTTCCTATGCCTTCCAGATGATAACTGATAAAGGCCGTTACTGGATTGTACCCTGGAGCGCATCCCCCATCCTGGACAAGCAGTACGTCTATCTCTTCGAATATTCTCCGGGTCTCCAGCTCTGTCTTTTTAAAATGCAGGGATATTCGCTGACCCACCTTGACCCTGGCAAGGAGTTCATCGGGATCGATGGGCTTAGTCAGATAGTCGTCAGCGCCCTCGTTCATACACCTTATCTTCTCATCTTTGGCTTCCTCACCACTGACTATAATCAGATAGGTATTGGCCAAACCAGAGTTAGGATCGCCCTTTAGGCGGTGACACAGTTCTATACCGCCCATTTCGGGCATCACCAGGTCAGAGATAACAATATCCGGCATTGATTTCTTGATCATGCTTAAGGCTTCCTTGCCTGTTCTAGCCACCTCGACCTGAAGCTCAGGGATTGCTTTTAGTATTTTCTTGCATAATTTCCGTGTTGAATCATCATCGTCGACCACCAATACCCTGCATTTCACACTCATAACTCCTCCTATGCACTCCTAAACGGTCCCCAAGAAGAGCCGCCTTTTTCGCCGATCTTTCTGTCAAATCAAAATCGCAACCCTCAAGATACCCAACATATTCCTGCGGCCAATATTATCATCTTTCCGGACCTTAATTAGTGCCCGAACGAAAACTGTCTTTTTCGCCCATATCTGCGTCTTCGTTGATCTGAACGAAAAATCCTATCTTTTGTTCAGACACTTAATACGACTATTCGCAATTGACCAGTGGAATCTGAGGCTGACTCGGAGATTTGGAAAAATAGGCGTTCTTAGACAAACCCTCATGTATCCTTACCCAATTGAACAGATCTCTTACAGGCGGCCTCAATCGCCTTCCTGATAGTCTCGTCCATGCCCATTTGGTCAAATATTGCCAACCCCGCAGCAGTGGTGCCACCCGGGGAGGTCACCATTTCCCTGAGCATCGATAGTGAATGCTCTGATTTGCTTGCCAGATGCGCCGCACCGAGGAAGGTCTGAACAACCAGCCTTGTTGATATATCAAACTCCAGCCCAACGGCGATGCCGGCATCCACCATACATTCCATCATCCTGAAGACATATCCCGGGCCGCTCCCTGACAGGGCCGTTACTGCATCCATCATCGTCTCCTCCACTTCCACAGTACCCCCGACAGCACCGAAAATGGTCATGGCTGTTGCCATGTGATCTGAAGTCACCAGATCTTGGCCTGCCAGTGCACTCACGCCTTCTTGGACAAGCGCCGGTGTGTTAGGCATAACGCGGATAATAGGGC
>JAXHTA010000596.1:0-2392 GCA_034190285.1 Thermodesulfobacteriota bacterium
AATTTCCTCGGTAGATTCAGTATCAGGAGGAGTTGGTTATGTTGCAGATTATGAAGAGTAGAAGAAAGATACTCCTTGTTTCATATTTTTTCCCTCCCCTTGGGGGTGCGGGTTCCATCCGTATGACGAAGTTCGTCAAGTATTTGCCGGGATTCGGCTGGGAACCGGTCATTCTTACACCGAGATTTCCCGAACCTCACCATATTGATAGGTCTCTGTTAGAAGAAATACCGGTGGGAACTACCGTTATCCGAACTCTTTCTTTTGAACCTACCAAGTGGTCTGGAAAAAAGGGGTTTTCTATTGCAGTTCCCAGTCACCTAAAGACCGGAATAAGCGAGTCACTTCGGTCAAGAATTATGAGAAGAATTGTCTATTTGATTGATAATTTTTGTTTTGTCCCTGATTCACGGATCGGATGGTTGCCGTTTGCTGTATTCCGAGGGACTCAAGTTGTTAGGTCTGAGAAGATACCTGTTATTCTGGCAACCGGAGGGCCGTGGACTGATTTGTTGATTGGTTTATTCATTCATTTCCTTACCGGAATACCTCTTGTCTCAGATTTCCGTGATCCTTGGACGCTGCTTCTCAAGGAAGACCCGAAGCCAAGGCTAAGGAAACAGGCTGAGGACATGCTTGAATATCTTGTGTTTAAGCATTCGCGTCTTGTTATCCTCAACACCGACACTGCAAGAGATGGTTTTGTGAGAAAATACCATCAGCTCGATCCTCATAAGATGATCGTGCTGCCTAATGGATACGATGAAGCAGATTTTTCTTGTCTTTATCGGGTCGACCAAGACAAATTTCTGATTACCCATACTGGTTCTTTCAGCAGTTTTCGAAAAGCATCCTCTTTTTTGAAAGGAATAGCTAAAGCCCTTTCCTTCCGCCCGGAGATTGAAAAGGACCTATTAGTCAATTTCCTCGGCACAGTCGAATTGTCGGATCTGAAGTTGATAAGAAATCTTGGTTTAGAGAAATCTGTAAAGATAATTCCCCATACTGCTCACAGAGAGATCCCAGGTTATCTCTTACGTTCTACTATTCTTCTCTTGGCCTTACCCAATACAGATATGTCGAGACTTTGTGTCCCAAGTAAAATCTATGAGTACCTAAGGGCAAGGGTCCCAATCTTGGCCATAATACCTGATGGATGTTTGACAGCTGATATCATAAGAAAAGCAAATGCCGGCATTATTGTGAATCCAGATAACATTTCCGAGGTCGCCTGGAAGATTGTTGAATTATATGATTCATTCAAGAAGAGGAAGGCATATTATTTGAGGAATGAAGACTTCATAACGCAGTTTCAAAGAAAAGCACAGGCAAGGAAGCTCTCCTCTTACTTGAATAATGTCACGAAGTAAGCAAAGTTATCACTCCAAATGATGAATTGAAGACAAGAGTGGGAAAATAAGCGAACGCGCAGTGGATAGGAAAAATGACTTCCAAGAATCCAGTGAAGGTACTGCAAATCATCAATGACTTAGGTATGGGCGGGGGTGAAATCTATGTCCTAAAATTGAGTGGAATCCTACCGAAGGACCAATATGAGGTTGTGTGCACGTGTAAGAAGGGACAGATTTTCCACAAAAACCTTCTGGCTGAGGGGATACGGCCTTTCGTCGTCGACCTGAGCAAGAAAATGGCTCCAGTAACAGTCATGAAGACGGTGAAATTCGTTTCATCACAAGGTATAGACATCTTACATGCCCATGGCGCAACAGGGTCTTTGTACGGGAGGATGGTCTCGGTGATAACTGGAAGACCTCTGGTTACGACCTACCATGTTGCAATCACCAAGATAACCGATATTACATGGCTCAAGAGGCTGTTTTACAGTTACGCCGATCGAATATTGAGTTTGATCGACAAAAAGATAATAGCTGTCTCCGAGGCCGTAAAGAAAGAGATGGTTGAACGGCTTTACTTTCGAGACTCCAGGGTGGAGGTTTTGTATGCCGGGGTGGACCTGGAGGGGTGCGCAAGCATAACCAGAGCGGAGGCGCGAGAGAGACTAGGCCTTTGTAATAAGGCCAGTTGCATTGGTGTTACAGGCAGATTGTCACCTGAAAAAGGAATCCATGTTCTTTTGAAAGCCATGTCTTTGTTAACCAAAGATATTCCTGATGCGTTTCTTATCATAACCGGAGATGGTCCTATTAAGGAAAAGCTGATTAATCAGGCCGCATCTTTGGGTTTGACAGACAGATGCCTATTTCTGGGATATCGTGAGGATGTCCCGGATATTCTAGCTGCGCTGGATCTTCTGGTGTTACCGTCTCTAACCGAAGGTTTCCCTTTAATTGTACTGGAAGGAATGGCAAATGCAAAACCTGTTATAGCTTCGAAGATTGGTGGGGTTACAGAGCAGATTGTTGACGGTGAA
>JAXHTA010000597.1:0-2370 GCA_034190285.1 Thermodesulfobacteriota bacterium
GTTAAGCCCTCCCCCACCGGTCACGAGCACATCGGATTTCAGACCGGCCTTCCTGGCCATGCCTGAAATTCGCTTGGACATTGATGCATGAATACCGGCAATAATGTCTACCGGGTCCTCTTTTCTGGCAAGGAGAGATATCATCTCGGATTCCGCGAACACTACACACGTACTGTTAATCCGACACGGAACATTTGCCTCAAGCGAAAGTGGTCCCAGCCTCTCAATTCCCACCCCGATAATACGAGCAACAGCCTCCAAGAAACGCCCCGTTCCGGCAGCACATTTATCATTCATAACAAAATTCTCTACTTCCCCTTCTTCATTGATGATAATCACCTTGCAGTCCTGGCCTCCGATATCAATAACGGTCCTGACTTTGGCCTCCTGAGGGGCGGTCCATTGGGCTCCGGCACCATGGGCTTTTATCTCTGTAACATTTTCATGGGCAATATCGATCATTCTCCGGCTATACCCCGTGGAAATAACAGAAAACACATCCGGTATGGATATGTTTAAATCTCTGCACAGTGCCTCAAGACTCTCCGTGGATGCTCTGGGGGCATCTGTTCCCGTAGGAGTGATCCGGTACCCCAGTAAGCTTTTATTTTCATCCATCATAACAACCTTGACATAGGTAGAACCCGCGTCAATGCCTGCATAATGTTTCATATCCTTATATCCCTTTCTCATTTTTGTAACACTTCAGCCCTTTGAAATAAATGTAAGCTGGTTGGGGGCGTGCCACTAGCTATGAAGACTTTGTGATGCGGCTTTATCAAAAGAGATCCGCACGGGTCAAAGCGTCTGATTTTCAAGAGGCTAAATTCTTACTCATTTTTTCTTCACGATAAGCATCTCCATAAACGCCTCAACCCTGGTTCTGATCTGCTCAATGTCCTCGGGGTTGTAATCGGTTTCTATTCGCAACACGGCAATGCCTCTATCTTTCATTGTTTTTTCTACCCGAATCAATTCAAAGTCATATATTATGCAGCCCTTGAGTACATGATAGATAATGCCGTCAATCTTAAAATCCTCAGCTATCTGGAGCAGTCGGTAAAGCCTGTCCTCGTTGGGGGCAAACGATGGACATATGCAGGGCATAATATATCTGGAGCCAATCCCGGCCAAAATATCTTTCATGGTTTTTTCGGTTGTTCCGACAGGATCGTAAAAATAACGATCACCCAAACAGGATTCTTCGGTTACGACCACCGCACCCATCTCTTCAATGAGAGACGGAATTTTCCAGTTGGGGAAGACCGAAGGAGATCCGGCAAGCAAAATGCGCGGGGTATTATTATCGCCGATGAAATAGCCTTTCTTGCTACGATCTTCTAACTCATTGTTCAGCTCAGTCAGGGCCTCTGTCCATGATGACGCAGTATCATAGCAGTATGCATTAAGAACCAGTGCGGCCTCCCGACCTGAAATAACTGATGGGGATAACCTTCTAAACTCATAAAGCCGGCGGGCCTGATACCAGACCTGTCGGATCATTCTAATGGAAACCTCCAAATTCTTTCGCCTGATCTTTCTGTCGGTGTATCTCTCCAGGTTCTTCTTCAAGACATAAAGCTGTTCGAGCCACTGGGTCCTTGAACCTTCGGTTTCTTTGATATGAGGGACCTCAACCATCCACACATCTTTGTACTTGGAGAGTTCCTCCCCCATTTTTCTTTTCGAATCGCAGGTAGTAGGGACTATTACTACATCGCATCTTTCATACAGAGATGGAAAATTCAAAGAAATCAAACCGATTGATGCTTTCACCACCGGACAGGTGTCTCGAGGAACAAGTTCGTCACCGATGCAGGAGGCTTCATAACTTCCCCCGGAGAGTCGAACCGGTATTGCCCCGGCAGCATAGATAAGCTCCTCGGGAACCATCATACAATATATGCCGACTACTTTTCTGTTATCAACGTCTGGATCTAAGAATTCTGAACCAGGCGTATCTTCAAATGTATTCCTAATGATGTTGATGAAATAACGCAGACCTTTCGGCAGATCCGGGTTGCCCTCCAATTCAACAAGAACGGCTTGCACTGAACGAGCAACACCGCGGGTAAAATATCCTTTTCTATTTTTCCTGGTGTTTCCCTGTTCTATGTTCGGGTATAATCGTCGGTCATTCTCTTGATACTCTGTTGTATCCATCATTTGTATCTGTATATTGGTTCAGGAACTATCTGCTTTCATCCTTCGTAAGGAGACACCCACGGGTCCGTAATCAGCTCACATTTGTTTCAAAGGGCTAAAGTGTTTTATCATCCTTCAAGTGTTATCTTTAAAGATATGCCGCCTTCTTGAGAAACCGGTCCAGGTGGATCGAAAAATTGTCTTCCCCAGAAAGGTTGCCTGCAG
>JAXHTA010000598.1:0-2370 GCA_034190285.1 Thermodesulfobacteriota bacterium
GGCGTAATCATCGTGACCGATTATGCGAAGATAGATTCTTCCATCTCCGCGCTGCGCAAGGGCGCTTATGATTATCTGGTCAAGCCTATCAATATTGCGGAGGTGAAAAGAGAAGACCAAATAACGTCGGAAAGAAAACGGTCTTTTTCGCTTCTATCTTCGCAGGGCTCAAATTTCAACCACAGAAATATCCAGTAAAATATTTCGGTTAGAATTTTCGCCCGCGCCTTGATCTTGACGAAAAACTCCAGTTTTCGTTCAGACACTGAACAGGCTGTGCTCAATCATATCGTGCAAGGAATTCTTCTGACCTTTACGCCGTCACTTATAGATTACCGTGCCCACATGTTTGCCCTCTAGCGCGGCCATGATGTGCTCAGGGTGATGGAGGGCGTCTATAATCTGTAATTCCTTCAAGCACTTGGCCCGTTGAAGCATCGCCAGAATAGGACGTTCGATGATAAGGTCGTCCAGATCCATATCCATCAATTCTTTTGCTGATATTCTGTCTATGAACTTCATAGCAGGGCGTTCCTCTTGCCCAGCCTTTTTGGGGTCCCGGTCGAAAAGTCCTTTTTCGTCCTTGAGATAGATCAGGGACTTGGCGCCGATATTCTCGGCCAGAAGAAAGGCCCCGCAGTCCGTCCTGTGGGGAGGGATTGACCCATATTCGGCCGGATGTTCAAAGTAACCGTATGGGGGAATACCATAAGTTATGGGCAGGTACCCAAGTCGGCAAAACATGGTCAACTGCTCCAAGTTGTCACCGTGCCCGATTTTTACGCCACCATGCTTGGCCAACAGCACCGCAAGCATCTCGGCATTCTGCCAGGAAACCTTATCTCCCAGTTTAGATAGAACACCGGTAGGCATACCCAAATCGACACCGATACTATAGACATGCCTGGCTCTTGTGCCCCCTCCTGTCATCAGTAGGATTTTGTGCTTCTCTTTCGCCTCTATCAAGACATCCAATATGGGTAGGATTGCCTCTCGGCCTCGATCTATGATGCTCTGCCCGCCGATCTTGAGGACGTTGATTTCGGGCTGCATGCGAAAGTATTCCTTGGACTCGGTCTTCTTGAGGAATTCCTTGCCGACTAGGGATTCACCCATCAGGGGCGTGTCAATATGCAGCCTTCCCTTTTCGCCATTCTCTCTGATCAGTTTAGTCATAATCGAACCACCTTTGCGTAGGATTTGTGGTTATAAGGACTCGTTCTTTCTGGGAGGAGCTTAGTGGAAAGGACCTTGTGGGTCAAGAAAAAATCAGGGGTCAGGCCTTGACTCTTGATGCTTTCTCGTTGACTCAGGCACCTGACTTTCCTAAACTCAGATAACGTATCTATTCACAAGTTATAGACATGTCTTCTGGTATTAACGATGCTTGAACATATCCTAAAAAATATTCAGATATCTATTCCCTTCAAGCTCCTGAAAGACAAATACATGCCCTTGGTCCTTGAAAACAGGGTCAACCCTGAAATAGGGATTGATGGGGGAGTCATTGATACATATTCAAGAACAGATTTTTCGGAGATAGTCTCCGTCCTTCGGCGAGAAGGTCTCTCGATCACGTTGCACGGACCCTTTTATGACCTTGTGCCAGGCGGGATGGACAAGAGTATGGTGAAGGCGACACGGGAGCGACTAAGACAAGTATTTGACCTCATACCGCTATTTGAGCCCAGCTTCATTGTATGTCACACCGGGTATGACAAGAATAGATATAACAAAATCCGCAACGAATGGGTCGAGACATCCGTTGAGACATGGTCACCCCTTGTTGAGGACCTTAAAGGCACCCAAACCATCCTACTGTTTGAAAACGTATATGAAAGAACGCCTGATATGCTCAACAGACTCCTGTGCAGACTCGATTCAGAGAAGGTAGGTTTCTGCTTTGATGCAGGGCACATGACAGCCTTCTCTGAGACTGCTGTAGAGGACTGGCTGAAGGCAATGGGACCGTTTTTGAAAGAAGTCCATCTGCATGACAATGATGGAACATGGGATGATCACCTGGCAATTGGCGCCGGCGAGATTGATTTCGATATCCTGTTCAAGTACCTGGAAGACAATCACTTGCGACCTATCATAACCCTTGAGGCCCATGTAAAAGGATGGATCTGGCAAAGCGTCGAAGCCCTGTCCAAATCAGACTGCTTTCGTCGTATCGTACAAACATCATGAGAGTTGCAGCAGATATCGGGGGAACGTTTACCGACGTAGTCACCATCGAACGAAAACGCATTCGGGCATGGAAGGTCCTTTCTACCCCTGACAGTCCCGATCGTGCCGTGACCCGAACGATCAAGAATCTGCCGGTCATTTCCTCTTTTTCCCACGGTACTACAGTCGCCACCAACG
>JAXHTA010000599.1:0-2365 GCA_034190285.1 Thermodesulfobacteriota bacterium
GGACAACAGTGACTTGAAAGGCCCGCCGGTTATCATTGAAGACTATCCCACCTACAGGAATATCTTCGGCAGCATTGAGAGGATAGTTGATCGAAGCGGGGTGTGGCGGACTGATTTCAGCAAGATCAAGGCCGGTTCTCTGATTAGGTCTAACGGTGGTGTTTTGGTTATCAATCTCATGGATGCGATTATGGAGCCGGGGGTGTGGCAGGCACTTAAGAGGGCCCTCAAGAGCGAGAAACTTGAAATTCAGACCTATGACCCCTTCTACCTGTTTACAACGACCGGCCTCAAGCCGGAGCCCATCGATCTAGACATCAAAGTGGTCGTTATTTCCGATGACTACCTGTATCACCTGCTCCTTCATTATGACGAGGATGTCAAGAAGATATTTAAGGTCAGAGCCGACTTCGACACATCCATGGATAAGAATGAAAGGTCAATCCAGAAATTCGCAGAGTTTGTCAAAATAAAGACCGACGAGGAAAAATTAAGGCCCTTTGATAGGACAGCAGTGGCAGCACTGGTGGAACAGGCCGTCCGCATGACGGGAAGACAAGAGAAGATATCTACCAGTTTTCCAGCTATAACGGATCTCATCCGCGAGGCCGATTTTTGGGCGGGCGAGGAAAATGAATCTACCGTTCTTGAAAGACATGTGGATAAGGCCGAAGCAGCCAAGATATACCGTTCCAATATGATCGAAGAACGCCTCCAGGAAATGATCAATCGAGGCACCTTGATGATTGATGTTGACGGGGAGTCTGTCGGACAGGTTAACGGCCTTGCCGTTTATAATCTGGGAGATTATATGTTTGGCAAGCCGTCCCGGATTACCGCCTCCACTTCCATGGGCCGCGCAGGTATCATCAACATTGAGAGGGAAGCCGATATGTCGGGCAACACCCATAACAAGGGGGTGTTCATACTGAGCGGCTATTTGCGAAAAAAATATGCCCAGGACAAACCGCTGACCATAAGCGCCAGCATTGCATTTGAGCAGTCTTATGGTGGCGTGGACGGGGACAGTGCTTCGTCCACGGAAATCTATGCGCTCCTCTCCAGTTTGGCCGGTGTCCCGCTCAAGCAATATATTGCGGTGACGGGGTCGGTCAATCAGAATGGGGAAATCCAGGCCATAGGGGGCGTGAATCAGAAGATCGAAGGGTTCTATGAATGTTGCCTGAAAATCGGGTTTACAGGACAACAGGGCGTTATGATCCCCGCGAGCAATGTAAAGGACTTGATGCTTCGCAAAAATGTGATTGAGGCCGTAAGAAAAGGGCAGTTTCACATCTATCCGGTAACCTCGATAGACGAGGGTATTGAGATCTTGTCGGGGAAAAAGGCTGGCGAAAGGAAGTCCGACGGAGCCTACCCGAAGGGGACGATAAACTATCTCGTCGATCAGAGATTGCAGGAACTGGCCAAGGGTCTAAAAGATTTCGGTAACAAGGAGGCAAATGAACCTGAAAAGAAAACGGGAGGCAAGAAAAAGACGGCTGGAAAGAAAGGGCAACCATGAGCACAAAGGAAGTGCCCCTTTCGGCCTCCATTAAGCAGAAAATTGCGTGGGCGGAATACTATTATCGACAGTTAGGTGGTATCCTTGTCAGGGACAGGGCAGTAACTGGTTCTTTATTGAACTTAAGAAGTGCCATCCACGCCTCACACGAGGAGATGAAGGACGTCGGCATTGCCAGCCTATGCAAAGAATGCGAACAGAAAGAAGGAGGATCATGCTGTGGCGCCGGTATCGAAAACAAATACGACGGTTGGCTCCTCCTGATCAATCTCCTCCTGGATGCAAGACTGCCCTCTGAGAGACATAACTCCAAAAGCTGTTATTTTTTATCAGAATCCGGCTGTTGCCTTCAGGCGCGTCATGTAATCTGCGTCAACTATATCTGTACAAAAATAACTGACCGAATCAGTCCCCCAAAAATCAATTCTCTCAGAGAAAAGGAAGGCCGGGAGTTGAATATCCTGTTCATTTTGCTTGAACGTACCAAAGAGGTGGCCAGGAGGTCGGCGTAATGCACAATCAGGCCCTGCCCAATGGGTACCCGATCCCAGTGGACTGATACGTGGCAGGTTTGCCTTTACTTTCGTCGAATTATGATACGCGTTCGGTGTTTCGATTTAGTTAAAAAAGAAAGAGCGAAGCGACATCCACATTCGATTTTCGATGTTGAGCGTTCGATGTTTGACGTTCATCTTTTTTCTGTTTGATAATTAGAATTTCTAAAGTTTCACCGAAATTGTGCAGTGTTTGATCACCCGACCATCCGCAACAGTGCGTCCACGAAAGATTTTCGCGGCAGTTTTTGTTTTTTGTTGCAAACGGCATTAAAATCGTCGCTCA
>JAXHTA010000006.1:0-21697 GCA_034190285.1 Thermodesulfobacteriota bacterium
AAAAAAAGACCAAAGGCCGACGCTATGTAGATTTTTGTCTGGCCGGATTTCTTAATTTCAAAAGATCCTCTGGTAATTGCCAGGATAGGAGGATAAAAGGCCGCTTCCCTTGCCGGAACAACGGCTGACACAAGAGATGCCCCGACGCCCCCTCCCATTGCAAGAATCACAAGCCGGGCCGGGACTTCAATATCTTCCACCCGGGTTACCAGGTAGAGCGAGGAAATTGTGGAAGACATAAGTGAAATCGCTCCGCCGGCAAACTGTATTCCCGCATATATCCCCACCAAGGATCCCAGCCCGGATACCAGAAAGGTTTCCAAGAGAAAGACCATGAGGATCGTTGAACGGCTGCAACCCTCGGCTCGGAGGATGCCTATCTCTTCCCGTCTGGTTACTACTGAGTAGGAGACCGTATTATAAAGCAAGAACATTCCGACAAACAGGGCAATCAGGCTCAATACCTCCAGATTCAACTGAAAAGAGGCCAGAAGCTTCCCGACGTTTCTGCCCCGCCTTTCAGAAAAATCCACTGACAGATATGAGGGCAGGAGATCCTGCAGGCTTTTTTTCACTTCCGCCGGGACAGCCCCTTTTTCCAGAATAAGATCGATGCGATCAAGCACGCCCGGCCTGCTAAATAGCGATTGGGCAAAGGATATATCCACAACTGCCAGGTTCCCTCCCAGAAGTGTCCCGGAGCTATCCGACTTCAGCAATCCTGCCACCACCAGCTCACATACCCGGTCGTCCACTACAAAGGATATCCTGTCACCCCTTCTAATGCCGTAACGCTGAACAAATTTCTCCGTCAAGAGAATATTTCCCGGATTAAGAATCTTACGCAATAGGTTCTCCGGGGAATCTTCAGTGGTCACCAGGGAATAGTGCCTGACCATAGGGTCAATGAGAAGGTCTACCCCATGGATTAAGAGAATGTCTCCACCCCTACCTTCCAGGTGTCCGGTCCCCCAGATAACTGGCGTCGCAGCGGCAATCCCATCTTGATCTACCAGTAAGGGATAGATGTCTTCTGAAAACCCCAATTCGTTTCCAAAAACAGAGAGATCGGCCTTTCCCGTCACAGAATCCAGAGATTTTTCAAAGGATCGAATGATAGAGATATTGGCGGTCTTGATCGAAACATAAAGGGCCACCCCCAGGGCCACTCCTATTATTACCAGCAGGTTCCTCCCCTTAGTTCGCAAAAAATATCTCAGGGAGAGTATTTTGACAATCCTCAAGAATCTTACCGCCCTACCTTTCATATGCCTACCTGCCGGCCGTCTTTCAGTATCATCTGTTTTTCACACAGAGAAGTCGCGTCTTGATCGTGCGTGACAATAATTAAAGAGGATCCGATCTCTGTTATCAGGTGAGAAATAAGGGAGAGAATCTCTTTTCCGGTTTTGGAATCGAGATTTCCCGTAGGTTCATCGGCCAGGATAATTTCCGGTTTCTTAATAATTGCTCGTCCAATGGCAACCCGCTGCATTTCTCCTCCGGAAAGCTCTCCTATACGATGGTCGGCTCGATCTCTCAACTGAACGAGTTCCATTACCCGCTCCGCCTCCCTTTTAATGCAGTCGGAAGTTTTTCTGGCAAGTATAAGGGGAAGGGCGATATTTTCTGCGACCGTCAAATTCTCCAAGAGGTTGAATAGCTGGAAAACAATTCCGATCTTCTCCCGTCGAAGCAGGGTAAGTTCCCGATCCTTTAAGGCAGTTATTTCCCTCCGCCCTAAGAAGATCCTGCCCGAAGTTGCCCGTTCCAGACCTGCAATAAGATGAAGTAAGGTGCTCTTCCCGGAGCCGCTTTTGCCCATAATTACAAGAGATTCCAGGTCATCAAGAGCAAAAGAAATCTCTGAAAGTGCTGTTACCTCTCTCTTTCTCTGGTTATATATCTTGCTGATGTTATCAATATGAATCATAAGCGTCGTTATGTAGACATGAAAAACAGTACCGGAGCATTTGCCCTAAGTTCTACTTACTATTTTCAAAGCCAGGTGCATAACCTTTTGTCAAATCATCTTCTCCCAACAGAGCACCCTCTTTCAATTCAGGTGTAATCGCAAGTTTTAGACCCTGTCTTTTCCCTTCTGCCACAAAGGATCCTTCGAAAATTCTGAGGGCACCCATTGGGGTTACCACAATAGCCGACTGGTTCTGGGCAGGGCAAAAATGTTCGCAGTAACCGCACCCGGCGCATTTTTCTTCACGGACCCTGGGAACCGGAACCGGATTTCCCGGTTCTTTGGTGAATGCTACTGCCTTAAATGGGCAGACCTCATCGCATACCATACAGCTTTTCTGATACTCCCAGGCAAGACATTTTCGACGAAAGATCATTGCGGTGCCTGTCTTTGCCCAGATTCGTTCATTTGCAGACAGTATCCGTATGGCGCCTGTTGGGCAAACATCCCCGCATTTGTGACACTCAGGGCTGCAATACCTTCTTCTCGGTGTGAGTACCGGGCTGAACATTCCCAAAATCCCCGCTTTTAACCATATAGGCTGAAGGGTATTGGTTGGACAGGCGGCCATACATTCCCCACATCTTACACAGCGAACCAGAAAATCCATTTCTGGCAATGCGCCAGGAGGCCTTATCAATCCCGGTGCAGTCACTTGGCCCGGGCCTGGTTTTCCATAGGGGGAACTGAGACCGGTCAGGCAGGTGATAGCCGTTCCAGTACCGATTAATCCTGTGATCACAAACTGTCGACGACTGTACGCCAGTTCCGTTGCGCCTGCATCATAATCTGTCTTTGCCCATCCAAAGGAGACAGCACGTTCAGGACAAATCTTTGCGCAGGTGTGACACGTGATACACTCTCTATGATGAGTAACAAGAGGGCTTTCTTCTGAAATTGCACCCATGGGACAGGCCGCGACACATCTCCCACATTCGGTGCAGTCTTCGGAAACATAACGTCTCACGAAAGGTTTTTTTGACAAGAGAGCCATTAACCCTCCTGAAGGACAAATGTTACGGCACCAGAATCTGGGTGAAACCCTTGCCAGCGTGAATAGGGCGCCAAAAAAAGCTATTATAAACATCTGGGTGGCGAACCGTGGAGTAGGGATCTGCATCAAAGCAATGGAATAGACGTCCAGCCACTCGGCCATGGGGCGTATATGCCCGAGGGATTCATCTGCTATAAAAACGAGCAAGGGATGAAGAAAAAGGCCGTAGAATCGAGTGATAAGGGAGAGCGGGGCCGCAAAAAATACCCATGAAACGCCAACAATGGATGCACCGAACAGAAAGAACAGCGATAAGTACTTTATACTCCTAAACCGTTTATCCTCAAATTGTTTTTCAAAAGATCTTCCGAACAGTTTATCACTGTAATCCAGTGTTGTCCCCATAGGGCAAAGATAGCCGCAAAAGACACGACCAGCAAAGGGGGTGATCGCCAGCACGAGCAATGCCGGGATGAAAGCTATATCCAGCATCCTGCCTCCGATAGCGGTAAGAGCAATAAGTCCAGGATCCAACCGAAGATAAATATCGATGGCCGCTGGTACGTTACTTGAGTAAATTGCCTTGGCAAGCAATAACAAGAACAAGACAAGATTCGCTATCTGTGATGCACGTCTGAAGTTCATCACAAGACTATTGACTGCACCTTGAGATTGTCTATATCCATTCTCCCCAAACCCCTCTCGTGGGCCTCCCGTATATGGGATACCTGGCTGGGCTTAAACTTCTTTCCGTACCACTCAAAAATTGAAACCGCATAGGCATCGGCAGCGACCATGTCCTTTGAAGCAATAACCGTATTCTCGCGAAGCACTTTACCGGGACCGCGTGGTCCATTGGTGGAAAGAACACGGGTGCCGTCAATAACGGCCAGGTCCGCCTTGAGTATTGTACATAGGTCGACAATGGAAGTATTGAGATCATATCGCCTGTGCATGATGCCACGATTATAGATGAGGCCCATCATCCCCTTCATTGAAAGGCTGACGCCTGTACTTGAGTGAGATTTGGCAACAGGCGCAGCTATGAGCACATCCGATTTAAGCACCTCCTTCATAATTTCGGTTTCTCTCATACTTCTATATCTGGGAATTTCCGTAGTCCTGTATAGGCTGTCGTCACTTAACGCAAAAACCATTTTACTATCAATGGCTTCACAGGCCTGCCGAATACCTGACGTTTCCAGGCAGAGCTCTTTTGCTGAGAGTGTATTGTCAAGCACAAGGGTCTTTGAAGCCTGTGCCTCTTTACACATTGTCGCAAGTTCCCGCACAACGTCCGGGTGGGTGTTAGACGCTCTTTCAGGTGGGGTCGGAAAGCTCATATTCGGCTTGATAATGACACGGTTTCCTGGCTTCACAAATTCTTTCATGCCGCCTAATAGCTCTACAGCAGCCCGAGTTGCAGCAGCAGCTGACCCTTTGACTACGGCAACATCGGGAACCAATTCTGAAAATGCCTTTTTCGAAAATAGAAGTCCAGACACGCCGGGAATCATCCATAGGAGACCCATTGTCTGAAATCTTAGGAATTCTCTGCGATTCATATGAACGCCTCCTTCACTGTATAATTGCAGGATGGACTCCATCAATAGTCACAATATTTCGACCAGTAGATTTACCCTAACGTTGCATATAATTTGAGTTCAAGACGCTTTAGATGAGGTCAAAAAGGGACGTCGGGACATTTTCAGGGGTGAAAGCGCAATGAACTACCCCGCAGCAAGCTACGGGGTATCAAAATGGAAAATACTTTATTTGAACCCCCTCACCCTATCCCTCTCCCCCTGAAAGGTGGAGAGGGAATTTCGTGGTGACCCTGCAGCGAGCTACAGGGAATTATCAAGTTAAACCATAGGGTGAAATCCTGAAAATGGCATAACGTTTCTTGATGGCCTGATATAAAGCGAGCGCAACGTTTTTAGGCCAAAGATTTATGCAACGTTAGGGTTTACTCAACACTCGTTTATAGAAGTGTCTCTGGTGAGGGTTTGTTTATGATGTACCTCTCTGGAAGGTATTCGGATATGAGAGAGGCGCCAAATGAGTATACACTCTGGGAGAATATCATATGTGGTGTCTGAATGCAAATACCACATGAGCGAGAATAGGTCTAGGGCGCTTGAAGATGGCATGCCTTATCAAACAAACAATATGAGACCGCAATCAAAGCCTGTATTACATCAGAATACATAGGCCATTCGGAATAGGGAGGAACCGCAATTGATTCACAGAACAGCGAGTGATTGCAGTCCCTTGTAGGGGAAAGACCCCCGCTGATCCGTAACCGGCTTACCCTTGTTTCAAAATTGAAGGTCTTCCCACACACACTCGGAGTGAAAGAGCGCCAGGCCTTGAATTGTGGCGCCTTATGCTTACTTTGATAGAATAGATTTGAAAGCGATAGAACACTCAACCATCGCAAAGCGGTAGTATTTATATAGTATTTATTAGGATGTCCAAAGAATTTAAGGAGGAAGACCCATGCTGGGATTAGAAGACATCCGAAATGACCTTGATCTTGCCAATAAGATTGACTGGGATATGACTCCTGAGGAGGCGGTGACCCTGTATCTGGAATGGGGAAATAACTGGACACATGGTAATTTTGTCCGATCAAAAAACGATGTCTCATACTATTTCGTGGTCAACACATGGGAAGACCCGCCAATTATCTTTCTGGTTAAGAGAAACTCCGATGAAGCCGTTGAACTGGCGGCCATCCCGTTGCCAGACAAGGTTAAGGCGGGCTTTCTGGATTCGGTTGGACATAATAAGGGGGTATTCGGAATCAATGAGGAAATCAGGGCGTGGTTAGAAAAAGAGATGTACGGCAACGGCTAAGAGCATTAAGCGGGCCACGCTGAAAGCACCTTTCTCCAGGAACATTTCCGGAAGATATTATAGACGATTGTTGCGATATGGTCCTACCTTTTCATGGATACAGTTTTTCGCTTCTGATTAAACGGCCCGTGAAGGGTCACGACATGAGGGCAAGCTCAATCGCACTGGGAATGGTCTTCCCTGGGACCGTGTTTATTTTTGTTCCTGCCGGAGCGATCCAACTCAACTAAGCGTGCGGTTGGCCGCGCTGGCGGATTCCTGCCGGTTCAATCGTCGGGATCGGCATGATACTCACCGGCATCGACATATTCCTTTATTCATCAAGGCTGTTTTCGCGAGTCGGAGGGGGTACCCCAGTTCCTACTGATCCTCCGCAGCGTCTCGTGGTCACGGGGCTCTATCGGTACTGCAGAAACCCAATGTACTTGGCACAAATGCCATTCCTTCTTGGTCTGTTTCTATACCGCGGCGACCTTTCGCTTCTGCTCTACGCGGCAATCTGGGCGGGAGTTGTGGGAAGCTTGGTCGCCTGGCACGAAGAACCGGAGCTTCGGAGGCGCTTTGGCGAGGATTATGATCGCTATAAACAACAGATTCCGCGCTGGATCCCGCGGAGGCTGCGTGTTGTGGGCGGATGAGCGACTCTGTGACGACTTTTGTGCGACGTTAGGGTAAACTCGGGCTTGATGTATTATAGTGCTCGAACGAAAATTGTCTTTTTAGCCCATATCTGCGTCAGACTCAAATTCTAATCCTCGACATACTCAGTGTATTCCTGCGGTCAAGATTTTCGTCTTCCTTGATCTGAACGAAGAATCATAGTTTTCGTTCAGGCACAATCCTAAACAGAGAGGATATCCCACGACTTGTTGGGAACTTACCCTTTATTAAACTACAGAGGATGGATTTGGAGAAAATCGCTATTCTCTGGCCCGCTCCTAATCAGAGACTCCCGGTCGGAGCAGGTTTAACTTTGCATCGAGATCTTTCTCTGTTTCAGATACATATCGAGCCCATTCGCGATCCGCCTCAATGTTGGGGATAACTGCTGTCCCTGAAATCCCCTTCTTGTCCAGATTACTCAATAGTGCAGACTGCCGATCAGTCTTGCGTTGCTCCAGGTCCCGATGAGATTCTGCAATTATTTCCCGAAAGGGCGCGGGGTCCAGACCACCTAAATCTTCCAGCACATCAAGGATGGGGGTGTTATCTCTTTTTGGGTCAATCCGATCCAAACACTCCCTTATGACAGCCTGAGTGGCCATCTCATGATAGTCTTCGACAAGTGCGTCAATTTCCCTTGTAAGCCTCCTTCTATTTATAAGACCGTCCAGGAACCTCTGCACTGCCCCTCCCACCTTACCCTCAACCTCGCTTTTCTGAAATGCCCTTTTTTCTTCATCGTTCATGGTTAGACCTCTGGTCTTTTCCATGATTATGTCAAGGGTGCTCTTAATCTCCGCCATATTCTCTTCCTGTAAGCGGTTTTCGTGCTACGACTGATTGAGCTATCATATAATTCCGTCTTCTTTCAGCCTGGCTATTTCTTTGTCATCATAGCCGCCTATTTCCATAAGTACCTCGTCCGTATGCTCTCCAAGCTCGGGAGCGACACTCTTTGTCTCTGCCCGGCATTCGCTGAAATGACCCGGATACCCGGGTATTTTCACCTTTCCAAGAGTAGGGTGTTCAAAATCGACTATATAACCGTTTTCAATGATTTGGGGATCATCACCGAGATCATTCCAGGAATTTACAGCACAACAGAAGAGGTCGTATTCCGCAAAGATGCGAATCCATTCATCGCAAGGGCGTGTGGCAAAGATATCATCAAATATAGATACGAGTTTTTCGGCGTTTGCCCATCTTGCATCTTCAGTGTCAAAATGCGGATCATCCTTCAGTCCGGGACGGCCCAACGCCAGGCACAGAGAGGGCCAGTGTCTGTCCGGAGGAGAGAGAGTCATCATGAGCCAGCGTCCATCAGCACATAGATAGTGATTTCTCATTGGGTGCCCTTGGGAGCGCGTGTGCCGTGGAACCGGGAAACCCGCCATCTGAGAAACAAGGATGTTGAAGTAGAGCAAGAAGGTCGCCGTACCCAGAATTGAAACATGTACATCCTGACCAATACCTGAACGCTCACGCATGAAAAGGGCTGTTATGACCTGGTGGCTGGCCATTATGGCTGTGGCCTGGTCGATGATCGCAAGCTGGCACACGATCGGCGGCATACCTGCTTCGCCCATTGAGTACATGAACCCGGACCTGGCTTGCCCCTGAAAGTCAAAGCCGCCCCGGTCACTGTCAGGCCCTTCGGGTCCAAATGCGGAAACCGAGGCATAGATAAGCCCCTGGTTGACCTTGCGCAGGACGGGAGATGTCATATTCATACCTTCTACGGCCTTTCGCCGCATATTGGTTATAAAGACATCCGACTGGCTCACCAGACGATGGCCTATCTCCTGCCCTCGGGCCGTGTTTAAATCCAAGGTGACACTCTTCTTGTTCCGATTGGCGCCGTCAAAGAATATGCTCCTCCCGCCCTCAATCTCAAATGAAATGCCTCCGATCTTCATAGAGGGTCTTAGAGGGTCTCCTCCTCCCGGTTCTTCTATCTTTATCACTTCCGCCCCAAGGTCCCCCAAGATAGCGGCACATCCTGGTCCGGCGTGGAACACGCCACATTCAACAACTCGAATACCTTCCAAAGGCTGCTTCATGTCCATTAATACTCCAGCAAATTGTTCCTCTGAATCTGAGAAATTGTTTATAATCCAGCACACATCTGGTAGCAAGGGAAATGTCGAAGTACCAGTATCCGCGCGGAAAAGGGCGTTGTGTTGCCCTTCGGTTTATTTAGTGTCTGAACGAAAACTAGGATTTTTCGTTCAGATCAAGGAAGACGAAGATTTTAACCGCAGGAATATATTGAGTATTTCGAGGGTTAAAATCTGAGTCTGACGCAGATATGGGCGAAAAAGACGGTTTTCGTTCGGGCACTATTTATATATAGTGACGGGCGTACGTCCTGACCGGATGGCCGTCCAGAACATGAAATTGTCTTATCTTTTTCAAGGTCACCGGAGAAAAGGCGCCGATAGGCAGGTAAATGATCTTTTTGCCTAAACCTGCCGCCATGCGCTGACACAACCCTGAAGGCGGTGTTGCCGCTACGTAAACCACATGTTTTTCAAGGCTGTAATCAAGGGCCGCCATGAGCAGCCTCTCCGGTTTGTTTCTCGCCGTATTGAAAAAAGGATCTCTCCACAAATCATAGACTCGCATGGGCGGGTAGGTGAGCATAAAACCTCCATACTGGCACCTGGAAATGCCGGGGCCGTCCATGACCCATCCGGAGGGCGTACTGTAAAAGCCCATATCTGATTCCTGGTCGTGCTCCCCAAGCCAGGTGACACGCCAGGGAAAATTCTCTTTCCCATGCTGGTCCGGAGAATCCGGATCAAAAATGACCACCACCGAACCAACCTTTCCTGAAATGGGCATCTCATCTCTCACATAGATTCTTCCGCTGGCCCATTCCCTGATGGTTTCCCTTACATCCAGACCTTCCAGCATAGAACATATGAAAGGCTCGACTCTGTTATTCTCTTCAGATTTGATCTCAAGGGCCTTCTTCTTGAGATATTTACCATACCCTTCAATAACAACGTCCTCCGGAGGGTAGGAACATATGGAAAAGCCTCCAAATCCCTCACGCCACTGTCCAGGATATTGTTCTCTCTTCTTCTTTTTGACCGGAACCGGTACCAGGCGTCTTCGTAAAGTCTTTAGACGTCGGTGAAATCTGATCATCTTTTTGTCCAGGAAGAGGTCCTCTGCCCTAAGGCGGAGTATCGGTAGCCCAGGGTCCTCCGTCTGCCACGGATACTCGCTCCCCTTTTCCCAGACTTCATAGGAAAAATTATCATCCACTGCCCCCCTGGAGGCAACAACAAGCTGATAGAAATTGGGGACAAGACGGCCCGTGAGCAGTGCATAGTTCCTTGCAAATTTATTTAAGAGCCTAATCTGGTTGTGGGAAAGCTCTTCTTTGCTGTTCTTCCAGTGATTTTCTCTTGCAATGCTGATCAATTCGTTGTTGATTTTGAGTCTATCCAAGTGTTCCCCCCCGCCCTCGGATCTGCCCCGCTCATATGCTGCCCCAAGGAAAGGCATCTCGCTCATTATCTCCCGGCTCGATTCCGCGTGGAGGTGGGCCAAACCAACACCGTCCCGTCTTCTTGGTCCAATTACCTGGGTCTGTGGCCTATCAAGCATGTCTAATAGGCCGGGAAGGTGAGATAATCCTCCAACAAAAAGAACCCGCTCGCCCTTTTTACTCAAATGTTGGAGGTGATAGGCCATGGTCTTTTCCCTAAGGGTGTTCTCCACAGAAAAAACGCCGTTCCGTGGAGTTCTTAGATAGCTTTGGCAATATGTGAAATACCCGATTCTGGTGATAGAGTAAGTATCCGGCATAGGGGAAAAATCGAGGGGATATTCTTCCGTGTCCCGGTCTATGAAATGCACGGGGATGCCTTTTGAGAAGGCCAGCCGAATTGCCTCCACCTGTCCATCGGTCGGTTCAAGGACGAGGTACATGAATGCACCGTCTTTAGCCTTATAATAGACGACCGACAATAAAGGAAGCCTCTGAACGCCCTGCAGGATTTTGTGTTTCAGCGTGTCGGGATATTCCAGGGCCAAATGGTCCGGCTTGAACTCCTCTATCTGTCGTCTTACTTCCATGGCAAATTCCATCCTATTGTGCAGGATGGGGATAAGCCGAATGTTCTTCCACTCAAATCTATTCTTCATGATCGATTTCATCGACGACGTCCTGGAAATATTCGGTCGCTGAGTCATCCAGGATCATGGACGCCGCTTCCTTCAAGTACCACGTTGTCTTCTCCCTGCGGAGCGCCTCGGCGGAAACCCCACCACCTTCTTCTACCCTTTTCAGCGCGTAACGAGCAATATTAATGCCATCTCTGACAGTATAGCGCTCATCGGCCTCGTGGGATGCCTGAAGAAATTCAACAACATATTCGAGGACTTCATCGTCTGCAAAAGGGAGGTTGCTTTTCAAGATCAAAAGCTCCTCGTCTCTTTCTGGAAAGTCAATGCAGATCTGGGGCTGAAGCCTGGAGTGGATGTACTCGGGGAGCTCAAACGTGCTGGCATCGTCGTTCATGGTTGTACACAGACGAAAATCACGGTGGGCCTTTATCTTGATGCCAGCCACGATGGATTCAACATACCGCCTGCTGTCCATGAGCGGCGCCAGTGAGGCCCAGCTTTTCTCACTCATTCTGTTCCCTTCGTCGATGATGGCAACGCCGCCTTTGATCATGGCAGAAACCACCGAACTGGCCATATATTTTATCTTGCCATTCTCGGAAATCACGGGGGTCACAATCAGGTCCTCCGGCCTTGTATCCATGGTGGCCTGGAACAGATAGACCGGCCTGTTGAGGCGCCTCCCGGCATGATAAGCCAGGGTCGTCTTGCCCACACCCGGTTTCCCCACAAGTCTGGGACTCAGGGGCTGGTCATCGTCACCCAATACCAGCCATGCCGCCAGGACCTGGGTAACCAACTCTTTTTGGCCAACCCAAGGCATTGATAACTCGTCTTGCTCACTTAGATGCAGTTCCACTTGGTTAATAATGACTCTTTCCATATTCTCACGCCCCCGTTCAAGAGATTGACCTTATACTCTACTATACTATATTTTTTTTGCAAAGGGGACACATCTATGGTAGAAGCAGGAAATGAATAAGAACAGGTGGGATGACCATTACGCCCGCCGGGCCAGGGAAGGAAAATGGCTCGCTCGCTCGGTTTACAAGATTCAGGAAATCGACAATAAATTCAGACTAATCCGAAGAGGTAGCAGACTACTTGACCTAGGCTGTTATCCCGGCTCCTGGTCCCAATATGGGATCAAGAAGACCGGTTATAGGGGGGAAGTGGTGGGAATTGATTTTGCCTGGCCTAAACGCCTTTCTTCCCCTAATTTCAGATTCATTCAGTCCGATGTCCTGACGCTTGAGACGGAATGGTTGATCCGGGAAGTCGGTCTGATGGACTTGGTAATGAGTGATCTGGCCCCCCAAACCACTGGCACAAGGTTGACTGATACAAGCCGCTCTATGGCTCTGGCGACAAGGGCGGCAGAAATCGCCCTATCTCTTCTCAAGAAAAGGGGCCATTTTGTGTGCAAGGTCTTTGAAGGGGGAGATATCAGATCTTTCAGATCCGAAGTCTCAGCGCATTTCCGGCAAACCCGGCTTTACAGGCCCAAGGCCACCCGGAGAGGGAGCATAGAGGTCTATCTTATTGGGTTAGAGCTGGTGAAAGCGACTACTCAAGATAATCTCTAATCAGGAGGGTGTAAATGTCGGGACATTCAAAATGGAGTTCGATCAAACATAAGAAGGGCGCTACAGACGCCAAACGAGGTAAGGTTTTCAGCAGGCTCATCAAAGAAATAACCGTGGCTGCTCGCCTGGGTGGCGGGGATCCGAATGGAAATCCACGTTTGAGGTCGGCCATCGCCGCTGCCAAGGCGGAAAACATGCCCAAAGAGAATATCGAAAGAGGCATTAAAAAGGGAACCGGCGAGTTAGAAGGGGTGTCTTATGAGGAAGTTAACTATGAAGGTTATGGGCCAGGAGGGGTAGCCGTTCTTGTTGATTGCCTCACAGACAACAAGAACAGGGCAGTGGCCGATGTCAAACACCTCTTTGAAAGACATGGGGGCAGGCTTGGAGAGCCGGGATGTGTCGCCTACATGTTCGAGCAAAAAGGCATGATTGTCTTTGACAAGGAAAATGTAGATGAGGAACAACTCTTGAATTTGACCCTGGAGGCCGGTGCGGAAGATATCAGGGAGGAGGAGACCGGGTTTGAGGTTATTACGGACGTTTCGGCCTTCGAATCCGTAAAAGATGCCATAGATGGCGCAGGGCTGTCTTATAACCTTGCAGAAATTACCATGATCCCCAAGACCACGGTGGAAGTGGAAGCCAAGAAGGTTCATCAGATGTTGAATTTGATGCAGGCCCTCGAAGATGTTGATGACGTGAGTCACGTTTACGCCAATTTCGACATACCTGACGAGGTACTGGAGGCATTAACCTGATGCTGGTGCTGGGCGTGGATCCCGGCTCAAGGGTCACTGGGTATGGCCTTGTGGAGAAAAAGAGTAATGATAAACTGATCTGCATTCATTCCGGCCATATTAGCCCGCCCGGTAAAATCCCTTTCTACGATAGAATCCACAACATTTTTCAGGCCATGATAGGAGTAATGAACCACTACCGGCCAGTAGATATGGCCGTCGAAGACATATTCTATGCCAAGAACATCCAGAGTTCGCTGAAGCTAGGCCACGCTAGGGGTGCCGTACTGATTGCAGCGGTTCAATGCGGAGTCCGGATCTTCGAGTATACACCGCTTGAGATCAAGAAATCAGTCGTAGGTTACGGCAGGGCGACCAAGGAACAGGTGCGTTCCATGGTCCAGGTCATTCTGAAGCTCAAGACAACTCCGAATCTCGATACTTCTGACGCCCTGGCAGCTGCTATATGTCACTCAAACTGGTCAAGATTTGAAAATTCAGGGGCACCGACCGATCGAAGATGATTGCACATTTAACCGGCTTATTATTCAAGAAAGCGGCCGAGTCAGTGATCATTCATGCTGGCGGAATAGGCTATGAGGTTTTTGTACCCCTTTCAACCTTTTACACCCTTCCTGGGCAGGAGGAGAAGGTAAGTCTCCATATCCATACCTACGTCAGGGAGGATGCCATCATTCTCTTCGGATTTCACACAAAACTTGAGAAGAACATATTCATAATGTTGATCTCTGTTTCCGGCATCGGCCCGAAGCTGGCCCTTAACATCCTTTCGGGCATTGGACCCCTGGACCTGCTTGAAGCCATAGCTCGCGGCGATGCTAATCGGTTGCAGGCCATTCCAGGCGTGGGCAAGAAGACCTCGGAGAGAATCGCTCTCGAGTTGAAGGATCGGGCCCTAAAGGTTCTTGGTCGGGAACAAGTCTCCAGACCACCACCCGAGGTTGAAGATAGGCGCCTCGTGGATGATGCCCTGTCAGCCCTCCTTAACCTGGGATATTCGGCTAAACCCGCCAAGTCGGCTGTTGAAAAGGCGCGATCTGCGGTCGAAGAGCTGACACTGGAAGGGTTGATCAGGGATGCCTTAAGGATCCTGGCCTAGTAGAAGTCTTTATATGCCGTCAACTCTCAAATGTCATCGTTCGCCGTGGCGCTGCCGGTTGATCGTAGAACGTTCACTAACAACTTATGGAAGAAAGAATCACAGATCCGGAACCGCAGGCCGAGGAAATCCCTTCGGAGATAAATCTCCGGCCAAAGACTCTTGATGAATATGTGGGGCAGGAAGAGTTGAAAAGGAATCTCAAGGTCTTCATAGACGCGGCAAAGGGCCGTTCGGAGGCCCTGGATCACGTGCTCTTTCACGGGAGCCCCGGGCTGGGGAAGACATCCCTTGCCAACATCATAGCCAACGAGTTGCAGGTAAGTATCAAGAGCACGTCAGGCCCCGTAATCGAGAAATCAGGAGACCTTGCGGCAATACTGACAAGCCTTCAGCCGAAGGATGTCCTCTTCATTGACGAGATACATCGCCTGAACCACGTTGTTGAAGAAATCCTTTACCCGGCCATGGAAGACTACGCCCTCGACATTATAATTGGTCAAGGCCCTTCGGCCCGAACCATGAAGATACCTCTTCCTCCTTTTACGCTCGTAGGAGCCACTACGCGGACAGGCCTTTTGACTCCGCCTTTGAGGGACCGTTTCGGGGTGATCCTGAGGGTGGATTTTTACAGGCCCGAGGATCTCCAACAGATCGTCAGCCGTTCGGCCAGCCTTCTGGAGATCCCTATCAAAGAAAACGGCGCATTTGAAATAGCCAAGCGTGGAAGGGGAACACCAAGAGTAGTTAACAGGCTCTTGAGAAGGGTCAGAGACTTTGCAGAAGTGAAAGGTGACGGGGTCATTACTCAAGAAGTAGCGGATCTGGCCCTGAACTTGTTAGAGGTGGACGACCAGGGTCTGGACAAAATGGACCGTCACATTATCCAGACCATCATTGAGAAGTTCGATGGCGGGCCTATTGGTCTGGGCAGTCTGTCCTCCGCCGTAGGCGAAGAAAAGGACACTTTGGAGGACGTGTATGAGCCCTTCCTCATTCAAAAAGGCTATATAAAAAGGACACCCCAGGGAAGGGTCGCCACAAAACGCGCTTACGAGCATTTTGGGTTTGACTTTGAGAAGTACAAAGAGGCTGATCAGAAGAGATTATTCTGAGTGTGACAGGCGAGAGATAAAGATCAGGAATTTGGAGTCTCCTTTAGTCCGAGGACCTTCCGATGACTGGTGAACCGACTTATGAAGAACCGGAGCTAAGGGTAAGGTAGTTGGAACAAGAATCAATGAAGCCTAAGCTGGTCGAGAAGTCACCGGATGACGGTCAAAGATACCGTAAGATATTTGATGCGGCCGTCGACAGCATGGTTATAGTGGATGTTAATGGCACTATTATCGATGCGAACAACGCCTATTGCCGGATGTACGGATATTCCCTTAATGAACTGAAGGGAAAGCAGATTAGAGATTTAATCCATCCTGATCACAGTACGATATTCACTGAATGCCTCCGTGAAGTCGATTTGAGCGGCCGCGCAAAGAAGACCGAAATCATGGATGTCCGCAAAGACGGTAGAACATTCCCGATAGACATCTACGCAGTGAGGATTCATTATGAAGGCGGACCGTTTTACCTGGGGATTGTACGCGACATAACCGAGAGAAGACAGGCTGATGTTGCCCTGAGGGAGAGCGAGAAGCACTATCGAGCCATCCTCGAAACCATTGAGGAGGGCTATTGGGAGTCAGATTTGGACGGCAACCTAACGTTTTTCAATGATTCCATGAGCAGGATTCTCGGATATTCCAGAGAGGAATTATTGGGCATGGTCTACAAACAGGTCACAGATGAAGAGAATGCCGAGATCCTTGCCCAGGCCTTAGGTAGAGGGTTCAATACAGGAAGACCCTCCCGAGGAATTGAGTATGAAGTCGTTAGGAAAGACGGTAAGAAAAGATACCTGGAGTCCTCGGTATCGCCAATAAGAGATTCTGGAGGGCAGCCGGTTGGATTTCGGGGCGTCTTGCGTGATGTTACCGAAAAAAAGCTCATCGGGAGAGACTTAATTGAGACCAAAAACTTTCTGCAAAGTATATTCGACAGCTCTATCGATGGAGTCAGCACGACCGATCTTGATGGCAACATCATATTTTGCTCGCTAAAGATGTTGGAGATGTTGGGTTATGACCGGGAAGATATAATCGGTAAGAAAGTTCATCAGTTCTATGGCGAGGGGATTGATGAGGCCAGGGCCATTATGAAGGAGTTGAGGGAAAGACGTGAGTTGAGAGAACATGAAATGCAATTGCTCAGAAAGGATGGCAGCACCATAGACATAAATCTCTCGGCAAGTTTTCTAAAGGATGAAAAAGGGGAGGTAGTTGGTACACTTGGAATGTTCAGGGATATTACCGACAGAAAAACACTGGAGGCACAATTCCGGCAGGCCCAAAAAATGGAATCCCTCGGCACCTTGGCCGGTGGTATTGCTCACGACTTCAACAACCTTCTTATGGGAATCCTGGGTAATGCCTCCATAATGTTACTGGATATTGACTCTGAGCACCCACATTATGAAAGGCTCAAGAGCATTGAACAACATGTTCAGAACGGAGCGGGTCTAACCAGACAATTATTGGGGTTTGCCAGGGCTGGAAGATATGAGGTCAGGCCGGCCGACCTGAATGACATTATTCAAAAGAGTTCCGCGATGTTCGCCCGCACCAAGAAGGAGATAAGGATACATAGTAAATATCAAGAAGGCATCTGGTCTGTAGAAGTGGATCATGGACAGATCGAGCAGGCCCTCGTGAATCTCTATGTTAACGCCTGGCAGGCCATGCGCGGAGGCGGCGATCTGTACCTTGAGACAGACAATACATGGCTTGATGAGGCCTTTGTAGAGCCCTACAATGTTGAACCTGGCAGATATGTCAATTTAACCGTGACCGACACCGGAGTCGGTATGGATGAGGCAACCAAGCAAAGGATATTTGACCCGTTCTTTACGACCAAAGAGATGGGGAGAGGTACCGGATTAGGCTTGGCCTCTGTCTATGGAATCATAAAAAACCACGGAGGTATTATCGTCGTACATAGTAAGAAGGGCCTGGGAAGCACTTTCAACATCTATCTGCCGGTATCCGAAAAGGCAGTTGTGGGTAAAAAGGAGTTTGAGAAAGAGATACTGAAAGGGTCCGAAACGATCCTCCTTGTAGATGATGAGGACTTGATTCTTGATATTGGACAGGAGATACTTCAGACTCTGGGCTACAATGTATTGACGGCTAGGGGCGGCAAAAAGGCATTGGAGATGGTCAGCAAAGGACACATCCCTTTCCCTGACCTGATCATCCTTGATATGATCATGCCCGGCATGGGAGGCGGCGAGGTCTATAACAGGATGAAAGAGATTAACCCAGGGGCAAAAGTGCTCCTTTCAAGCGGGTACAGTATCGACGACCGGGCCACAGAAATACTGAATCGAGGCTGTAATGGATTCATACAAAAACCCTTTAGCGTAGAACAACTGTCTCAATATATCAGGGAGATCTTGGATAGGGAACAATGAAGAAATAAGACAGTTTGAGAAACCGAATTCTCCGGTTGATACGCAACACGTCTTTTTCGCAATCCGTCATTTGTAAAAGTTTCCATCAATCAAGGTTAATCGAAAAGAGCACAGGAGACATCAGGTATGGCTTTAAAGGACATCAGGGAGTTCATTGAGCTTTTGAAAAGGAATGAAGAGGTTCAGCCAATAGACATGGAGGTGGACTGGAATCTTGAGATAGGAGCTATTACTCGCCGGTGTTGTGAGATTTCCGCCCCTGCACCTCTTTTTAACCGGATCAAGGACTATCCCGGCGCCAGGATTTTTGCCAATCCATTGGCCAAATGGTCCAGGGTAGCACTGGCCATGGGAATGGATGCCCATGCCTCACCTGGGGCTATTATCAAGGAGTATGCCCACCGAAGCCGATCTCCTATTAAGCCAGTTCTGGTCTCAAGTGGACCCTGTAAAGAGATAAAACACATTGGGGATGCGGTTGATCTGGAGGCATTGCCGGCCCCCCTGATCCACCATGGGGATGGAGGAAGATATCTGAGCACCTGGCATTCCATTGTGAACAAAGACCCCGATAGAGACTGGGTGAACTGGGGTATGTACCGCCAGATGATTCATGACAAAAAGACCCTGGGGGGGTTGATGATTCCCAGTCAAGACGGTCCTTCAATCTATTATCAAAGATATGAGGCCCGCAACAGGCCGATGGAATTCGCCACGGTCATCGGTTCCGACCCCATTAGTGCGCTGGTATCTTGCAACCCCGTGGGTTTCGGGGTGAATGAGGTGGATGTAGCCGGAGGCATCCGGCGGGAGCCGGTGGAGCTGGTGAAGTGTGAAACCGTGGATCTGCTGGTACCGGCCCATGCGGAGATAATTCTTGAGGGAACAGTAATCCCCCACGAGAGGAAAGAGGAAGGCCCTTTTGGAGAGTATACCGGTTATAATGCGGGGGGACGAGATCTTCGGCCGGTATTTCATGTCCAGGCCATAACCCAGCGGAAAGACCCTATCCTTACTATGAGCAATATGGGTGTGCCTGTTGATGACTGCGATATAGCTTGTGCTATGGGGTATTCCGCTGCTATTACCCGGGAACTTAACCGAAAGGGTTTTCCGATTCGAGATGTAGCTTATGTCGTTCCGCAGTGCGGCGCTACTCTTGTAGTCGTTTCCACTAAGGTACCTTATGCCGGAATCGCCCGACAAATAGCTACTGCCATATGGTCGGACAAGTCGGGCATGCACTTTCCTTATGTGATCATATGCGATGAGGACGTGGACCCCACAAATCTAGACCAGGTGATGCATGCCCTAACTACCAAATGTCATCCCTTAAACGGGATCGCCACCATCTCCAACATGCCAGGCAACCCGTTGCTGCCGTTTGTAACCCCTCATGAACGTCAACATGTCATTGCCCATTGCTGCCTTTTCGACTGCACATGGCCTACCGATTGGCCTGACAAGGCTATCCCCTCCCGTGTGTCGTTTGACGCCAACTACCCAAAGGAAATCCAGGAAAAGGTTATTTCCAATTGGGGCAACTATGGGTTCAAGATTTGATTGGGTTGCGGCGTTTAGAATAAGAAGACGCCACAGGCTCGTTTCTTATTCACTCCTGAGGAACACCATAAAGAAGCACATATCATATATCTTGGCCCGCTTCTGACCAAATTTACGCCCATATTACCTCTCTGGCATAAGGGCAGGAGGGCTCGATATTCAAGCGTTTTCGAACCTGCCGCCTTGAGGGGCTGCCTGGAACAAGGTCACAGTCTTGCCGAGGTCGGTCCGTACGTTAAAAAAATCTGCTTGACATTAAAACGTTCGTTTGATACAAACGTTTGAATAAAGACTTTTGGGGGTAGACCATGAGCCTAAAGGACAAGGAAGGCTTTCCAAAAGAACGAATTCTTTCTGAGGCTGAAGCCCTTTTTGCCAAGAAGGGATACGTTGCCGTCAGTGTCAGGGAGATCACTAAGGCCGCAGGCTGCAACCTTGCGGCGGTGAATTACCATTTCGGCAATAAACGCAACCTCTACATTGAGGTATTCCGGTCCCGGTGGGTGCCCCGGGCCAAGCGAATGCAGGAACATGCAAGAAAGTCTCTTTCCGCAAAAGACTCTTCTTCTCCCACCGCAGAGGTCCAAGCCCTGGCGCGGGCATTCCTGGAAGGCCCTCTTTCGGATAGAGAGCGGCAGCTCCACTTTCAGCTTATGGCCAGAGAGCTGGCCTGGCCTACCGAGGCCTTTGAGCTGGTGGCGGATCAGGTAATGCGGCCGTTCTTGAAAGAGCTGGCCGACCGGCTGCGTCCAGTCTTGCCGGAAGGACTGGGAGAAGAGGGCCGCTTGCTCAAGGTCTTGAGCGTACTGGGGATGGTCCTCTACTTCAACTTCGCCAGGGAGGCCGTCATGCGCATCACCGGACGCGAATACAGTGCCGCATTCAAGGACCGGCTGGTTGATCACATCATCGAGTTTTCGCTTACAGGCCTGGGCGCGAACAGAAACGGGGGACTTCGATGAAGCGCCTGTCGTTCACCCTATATGCGATACTGTCCGCCTTCATCATGTCAAGTGGATGTATGAAGGTAGGGCCGGATTATGAACGACCCGATAGCGGGTTTGAGCCGCCGAGATCCTACGTGCACTCCATAGAGGAGATAGCAGATCCACACCCCCCGGACCGATGGTGGCAGGCATTCGGCGATCCGGAATTAGACCAATTAGTGGAAAAGACACTAATTAATAACCTTGATATTAAAATGGCTGCGGCTAGGATACTCGAGGTGCGATCTCAGTTTCTCCTGGCAAGGGCCGATCGTTTTCCCGTTATAAACCTGCAGGCCCAGGGGGAACGGCAAAGCCAACCGGTCGTAGGGATACTACCGGGCGAGAGCTTCAGAAACAGAACCGATATCCATAGTCTCTCCTTGCCCGCCTCATTCGAGATTGACCTGTGGGGAAGGCTGGCCAGGGCGGAAGAAGCGGCCAAGGCCGATCTACTCCAGGCAGAGGAAGACCGTCGCACTGTGGCCCAAACCGTTGTGGCGGAGACGATCAGTCTGTATCTGGAGATGGAGTCGTTGGAACGACGGATGCAGGTTACTCTGATGAGCATAGAAAACTACCGTCGCAGTCTGACCCTGGTCGAAGGTCGATATGAACGCGGCCTGTCTTCCATCCTTGATTTAAGACAGGCCCGCCGGACCTTGGCACGGGCCGAAGCAGGCCTGCCTTCCCTACGTCAAGAACTGGGTGATACCCAGAATAGACTGGCCGTATTGATAGGTCGCTACCCTGAGACCCGTTCTCCCCGGCTACACCCAAAAGATTACTTCAGACTTCCGGCGCCAGTGCCTCCGGGTCTGCCCTCTGATCTTTTGTCACGTCGACCGGACATTAGGGCCGCCGAAGCCAGGGTGATGGCGTCAAGTGCTCGCGTCGGCATGGCCACGGCCAGCCGTTTTCCCAGCATTACCCTGACAGGTAGCTTTGGATACATCAGCGAGGAATTGGACGAACTTATAAGGCCTCAAAGCGAGTTGTGGAACATAGCTGCGGGGCTCGTGCAACCGCTGTATGATGCAGGGAAATTGAAGGCCGGCCAACGCGCGGCGGAGGCTATCTACCAGCAAAACGCGGTCGAGTACGCAAAGACGGTCTTGAAGGCATTTTCTGAGGTCGAAAACGCACTCTTAACACGTAAGGAGCAGCTGGAACGTCGGGACCGGGTACTGGCGTTCTTGAATGAAGCGAGGGCTACCCAGAAGGTGGCCGAACATCGTTACATGAGGGGGCTGGTGGACTATCTTACGGTGCTGGAGGCCCAACAGACCCGATTTCAGGCCGAACAGGATGTTATTCTGGTCGATCTGGCCCTTCTTATTAATCGCGTTACACTCCATCGGGCACTTGGGGGAGGCTGGGCAGAGCTGGAGCCTGTTGGTGGGGAAGAGGTCTCTGGTCCGTTGTCCATCTTTGGCTGGTAAACATGCAATGAAGCGCAGACAGGGGTTCTTGCAAACACTGGCTATATTGATTGCCACAAATCAGTAACCAGTAAGTGTTTGCACAGGATATAGATTAATA
>JAXHTA010000060.1:0-12601 GCA_034190285.1 Thermodesulfobacteriota bacterium
TATGGCTCCCAGTTCTTCATTCCAGTCAATCTCGTTTTTTATCCTCAACAGATGACCTTTTTCTTCCAGAAAACCCAGAAAATCCCTTAAATCACTAAGTGCCATATGGTTCCCTCCTTATGTTTAATAAACGGTAACTACTCAGGTAGATAGGGCGTAGGCATTTAGACTACAGCCTAAACAAACTGAGTATTTACAACGCGTTCAGCCATTGGAAGGCTATTTTGAAGACTAAGTATAGAGGCAGCGATTGCCAATTTTGACGTCAAATCAATAACGGTACCTTTTTGCATTGCAGCAATTGATTGAAGCGCATCGTTTTCACTTGATTCTCGAAGAACAACCTTGAAGACCTCATAAGTTGTTAGTGATGGGACAATAAGAGAAGCTGTATCTTTCAAAGGAGTTTGAAAATGCTTTGCGTTTGGTTCATCCGCGAAATATGCGAGCCATCCGGAAGAATCTACGATATTCATACCCTATTTTCCTCCAGATTGAAATCAGTATTTAGTGCCCGAACGAAAACCGTCTTTTTCGCCCATATCTGCGTCAGACTAAGATTTTAATCCTCGAAACACTCAATGTATTCCTCCGGTTAAAATCTTCGTCTTCCTTGATCTGAACGAAAAAACCTGGTTTTCGTTCAGACACTATTTATCCCTTTGATAAATCCACGGAGTTCCGTATTTTTGTGGCCACCCGCCTCCAGCTCCCGCAGAAACGCATCCCTACACCCCAAACCTCCGAGATAGGAAAGCTTTCCCGTATCTTTGCAGGGATTTGGGTTTGCCTCAATTAGACGTTTAACTCGGGTGGATCGTAAAGGTAAACAGCGACCTTATGTCTATTTTCAATGGATGTAATTGCTTAACGGAATGATCGTATATAGAGTTGAGTGGAGGTATCTATAGCCTACCAGAAAAACATGGACTCACGGCTGGCAATCAGGCTGGCGTATTCGCTTTCAAAGGGCGTGGCATGCGCGCCCAACAGTTCGGCGAAAAAGGCGTTTTTCGTTCCGGTATTATCTAAAGAGGAATGTGGTTTCAACAGGACCTGCCACAAACGGCTGAACTTGTTTGAAGTGGCTAAATCCTTAAAACACATGAGAATTTTTCAACATGATATTCCTTGACGCCTCATCTTTTTTATGATACCCACTGAAACCGAGACAGGATCTAATGTAATAAAAGCCAAGAGATTTGGCCTGATTACACATAATGTCGGCAAGGATGCGTTCTGGACCGGCAAAAAATACAATTTAAAGGAGGATTGAAAACATGGCATACAATGCAGTAGAAATGGCCGACTGGCAGATTTCCGAAGCTGCCGAAGCCAACATGCCTTCTCCAGACGAATGGAGAGAGAAACTGGGCCTCAATAAGGAGGAGGTCCTCTCTATGGGCAGGCTGGCCAAACTTGATTTCTTGAAAATCATTGACCGCCTCAAGGATAAACCTGATGGGAAGTATATTGAAGTTACGGCAATAACACCAACCCCGTTGGGGGAAGGTAAGAGCACCACTTCGTGCGGTCTGATGGAGGGGATGGGCAAAATCGGGCTAAACGTGGGAGGGGCTCTCAGGCAGCCTTCCGGCGGTCCCACAATGAATATCAAAGGAACCGCTGCGGGTGGGGGCAATTCGCTCTTGATCCCGATGACCGAGTTTTCGTTGGGATTAACCGGTGACATAAATGACATCATGAACGCCCACAACCTTGCCATGGTGGCCATGACCGCACGCATGCAGCACGAGCGCAATTACAACGATGAGCAACTCAAGAGACTGACCGGAATGCGTCGCCTCGATATCGACCCGACACGTGTCGAACTAGGCTGGATTATAGATTACTGCGCGCAGTCCTTGAGGAATATTATCATTGGTATTGGCGGGCGCTTTGACGGCTTTACCATGCAATCCAAGTTCGGGATTGCCGTAGGCTCGGAATGTATGGCCATTCTTTCCATTATCACGGACCTGGCGGATTTGAGAAAACGCCTTGATGACATTACCGTAGCATTCGATAAGTCCGGTAAGCCTGTGACCACCGGGGACCTTGAATGTGGCGGCGCCATGACTGCATGGATGCGCAATACCATTAATCCTACACTCATGTGCACGGCCGAATACCAGCCATGCATGGTGCATGCAGGGCCTTTCGCCAACATAGCCGTAGGCCAGTCCTCCATTATCGCTGATCGTGTAGGCCTTAAGCTGTTTGACTACCACGTTACGGAAAGTGGCTTTGGGGCTGATATCGGTTTCGAGAAGTTCTGGAACGTGAAATGCCGTTACAGCGGCCTGAAGCCCCACGTGTCCGTCCTTACAACCACTATACGAGCCCTCAAGATGCATGGCGGAGGCCCCAAGGTTGTTGCAGGTCTTCCCCTGCCAGACGAGTACACAAAAGAGGATGTCGCCCTAGTGGAAAAAGGCTGTGCTAACATGGTCCATCACATTAATACCATCCGCAAATCCGGCATCAATCCGGTTGTCTGCGTAAACTGTTTCCACACAGATACGCCCGCTGAAATTGAAGCCGTCAGAAAGGCCGCCGAAGCAGCCGGAGCACGTTGCGCCAAGTCCACCCACTGGGCCGATGGCGGAGACGGCGCCGTTGAGCTGGCAGAGGCCGTAAAAGAGGCATGCGAGGACGAACCGCGTCTGGAGTTCCTGTATCCAATTGAAACGAAACTAAGAGACAGAGTAGAAAAAATTGCGAAAGAGGTTTATGGCGCCGACGGCGTTGCATGGTCGGCTCCGGCAGAGGCAAAGGCCAAGATGCTTGAAAGTGATTCCCAATACGATGACTACGCCACCATGATGGTGAAGACCCATTTAAGCCTCAGCCATGACGTGACACTCAAGGGCGTTCCCAAGGGATGGACACTGCCCATCCAGGACGTGTTGATTTACTCTGGGGCCAAGTTTCTATGCCCATGCGCCGGGACCATCAGCCTGATGCCAGGCACCAGCTCTAACCCGGCCTTCAGAAGGGTAGATGTGGATACCAAGACGGGTAAGGTAAGCGGACTGTTCTAGTCCAAATAACGCAACAAAAAAAGGAGGGCTGGATACAGCCCTCCTTTTTTTACTATCTTGATAGCGCTTTGCCTTAGAATTATTCGCCATTGTCAAAAAGACCATTCCATTCTGGACGAAAGGGTCTTTCTTGGCATTTGTGGGGCTAACCGATCTTCAAGACAAGACCGGCACCGGTATCCCCGGCAGCACACCCTGCCCACAAGAGATATCCCCCACCGCGCATGACGCATTCCTCGATCCCTTCTATGATAATCCGGCCGGCAGTTGGTCCCTGGGGGTGACCGTATATCAGGGAACTCCCATAGTTGTTGAATCCCATAGCATCAATACCCATTTCCTTGGCCATATATAGATCGTTAGCCGTAAATGGATTGTGGGTCTTTATGATCTTAATATCCTGAATACTGAGGCCAGCATTTTTCAGGGCCATTTTTGCGGCTGGCACCGGGGCTGCCGCCATGTACCCTGCTTTGGCCCTTGAAAATCCATAGGAAATAACCTGTATAGGTGTTGAAGAATCCGCGCTCAACTCCCTGGCCCTTTCCTCTGTTGTGACGACCAGCCCACAGTTTCCGTCTGCAGGAAAGGTCTGAGCACCAAAGCTGAGGATACCGCCGGGTATTACCGGTTTCAGGCGGTCAAGGCCTTCCTTGGTACTGGGCGTGACCCCCTCGTCCTCCTCCACAAGCTTCGTCTTCTTTCTAGATAACTTGACCTCTGCAGGAAACATGTATCTCTTCTGAAATTCCCTGTCATTTGCCAAGGCATCCAGGTACTGCTCATAACGCCTAAGGGCGAGTTCATCGGACTGTTCCTTTGTAAAGCCACCCTTTTTGGCCACGTTTTCAGCAGTCTCAATCATTTTCAGACCAACATTGGGATCACTATCGAAATTGTCCATAAGCCAGTTTTCTGATATAACTTCCCCTCCCGGTCCCATGGGGTTAGGCCAGATAGTGTGAGGTCCGTTGGAGCACCTGTCTGTCATAAGTGTATAGGCGTTCTGATACAGGCCCGTTTCTACGCCAACAGCAGCCAGGTTTATACAGGTCGTAGACGTGGTGCAGGCCTGGCTGATGGTTACACCCGGGATGTCCGTGGCACCCATGAGGGCCGCTGCCCAGGTGCTTCCATAAAAGGAGTGGTGCTGGCCGATTGTTATGCCAAAAAAGAGATAATCAAACATCTTGGGGTCCCAGCCCTTTTCCGCCAGCCACCTTTTAGTAGTGGTGGCCCCCAAGACGATAGAATTCTCGTTGGCCATGCTTCCCTGCCAGCGGGAAAAAGGGGTCGAATAATAGCCTCGGTAAGGGATAAAGGCTTTTGTCAACATATCATTTCTCCTCCATTTGAATTACGGTTTCTTGCTTGTTAGCACCTAATCCGTTGGGCATGGAACATTTACCTTCTCATTCTCCATTGCAAAAAGAGCTGCGCCGATACTGCCCGTTAGCTGCGGGAATTCAGGTACAAGAATCTCCTGCCCGGTTATATCTTTTACCATCTTAACCAGATACGGATTGTGGGCCACCATCCCTCCGGTCATGACCGCTCTGTCCATGAGGGAATCCATTTCCAGAATTCTTGTGATCACTGAAAAGAAGACTCCCTTAACAATATCCGGGACCTTGCGTCCCTGTCTGATTTTTTCCAACACCTCCGTGGCGGAAAAAACCGTACAGTAACTTCCCAATTCCACCATGTTCTCGCTAGCCCCGGCAAGAGAATCCATGTCTTCCAGGGCAACCCCTAGGCGCAAAGACATTTCCTCCAAGAAAGCGCCGGTTCCGGCGGCGCACTTTCGGTTCATCTTAAAACTCAGGCGTCTACCCTGGTCATCCACCTTGATAACCTTATTGTCCTGACCACCGATATCAATAACCGTTATGGCCATGGGATAATAGTAATAACAGCCTTTGGCGTGGCACCCGATCTCGGTCTTTGTTTCATGGCTGAAGGATACGTTTTTTCTTCCATAACCTGTTGAGACGCATCTGACAATGTCATCCGGTGAGGCATCGGCCATCTCCAGGGCGAATTTCAGGCAAATCTCAGCGGTCTGCTCGAAATCAGTCCCCGACTTCCTGACCGCATGGCCTATCATTTGCTGTTCCGTATTGAGGATGGCCACTTTTGTATGGGATGCCCCAACATCCACGCCAGAAAAGACCCTCTGCACCTCAGAGACCTCCAGAAATAAAAAAGCAGCCCAGCCCAGGCCACACCGGATAAGCTGATGAAAGCCTGCCATAAGGCTACTATTTAGCTATAAAGTAACTATAGCGAATCACTTGGCGGATTGTCAAGGCGAAACCGAACCGTCACACAAACCTACGGCCCGCGTGAAAACAGCCCTTCGATTCCTCCTTTTTCAAGGACCCTGATCTGATCCCTCAATAAAGCCGCCTCTTCGAATTCAAGCCTCTCTGCCGCGCTTTTCATCTTCTCCGTGAGGTCTTTGATCATCTCCTCCAGACGTTCCAGGGTTATATATCGCCCTTCGTCTTCTGCAACGGCAGGAACGCTCACGTAATCCGCCTCGTATGTCGAGCCCAGTATGTCGTCAATGTTCTTCTTGATGGATGCGGGAGTAATATGATGGGCTATGTTATATTCCGACTGGATCCGGCGGCGGCGCCTGCTCTCCTCAATGGCGCTCCTCATGGAGTCGGTGATCTTATCCGCATAGAGTACGACTGTACCGTTTATGTTTCTGGCCGCCCTGCCACAGGTCTGTATAAGAGATCTCTCTGAGCGGAGGAAACCTTCCTTATCCGCGTCAAGCACTGCGACAAGAGAAACCTCCGGAAGGTCCAGGCCCTCGCGCAACAGATTGATGCCAACAAGGACGTCGAAGACCCCCAAACGCAGTTCCCTGATTATCTCCATCCTTTCAATGGTTTTTATATCGGAATGCATATATCGAACCTTGACGTCCAGGTCCGCGTAATACTCGGTGAGGTCCTCGGCCATTCTTTTGGTCAAGGTAGTGACAAGGACCCTTTCGTTTTGTTCCGCCCTCTCCCTGATCCACCCAAGGAGGTCATCCACCTGGTTTGTGGCCGGCCTGATTTCAATCTCCGGGTCTGCCAAACCTGTAGGTCTGATGATCTGTTCTGCGATCAACTGCGTCTTTTCCAGTTCATAGGGCCCGGGTGTGGCTGATACATAGATGGTCTGACTGACCTTTGATTGGAACTCCTCAAACTTAAGGGGTCTGTTATCCAAGGCAGAGGGAAGGCGAAATCCATAATGTACCAGGGTCTCCTTCCTGGACCTATCGCCCCTGTACATTCCATGTAATTGGGGGATTGTGATGTGACTTTCATCAATAATCACCAAGAAATCTCTCGGAAAGTAGTCTATCAGTGTTGGCGGGGGATCGCCCGGGCCTCTGCCTGTCAGATGCCTGGAGTAGTTCTCAATACCGTGGCAATAGCCCATCTCCAGCATCATCTCCAGGTCAAACATGGTCCGCTCTTCGATGCGTTGGGCTTCGAGAAGCCTATCTTGGGAACGAAAAAACTGGATTTGCTCCTGAAGTTCCTCGTTGATGCTTCGGATTGCCTTTTCTCTAACGCCTACGCTCGTAACATAATGTGTGGCAGGATAGATCGTTATCCGATTAAGCGGTCGAACAGCCTTTCCTGTCAGTGGATCGATCTCCTGGATAGCTTCCACCATGTCTCCAAAAAAGCTGATGCGCACTGCCCGATCCTCTTCATGAACAGGGTAGATGTCCAAGACATCTCCTCGAAGTCGAAACCGGCCCCTGTAAAAATCGATATCACCCCGTTCGTACTGGATCTCCACCAGCTTCTTTACAGCGTATTCCCTTGATAAGACGGCCTCTTTTTCAACATATAGCAGCATATCATGGTAGGCCTCGGGCGAACCCAGGCCATATATGCATGATACGCTGGCCACAATGATCACATCTTCCCTGTCCAGGAGGGATCTGGTCGCAGAATGTCGCATCTTATCGATATGATCGTTGATGGAAGAGTCTTTCTGGATATAAGTATCTGATTGGGGAATGTAGGCTTCAGGCTGGTAATAATCGTAATAACTTACAAAATACTCAACTGCATTGTCCGGAAAAAAGTTCTTTAGCTCGCCGTATAGCTGTGCGGCCAGGGTCTTGTTGGGCGCTATGACCAGTGTCGTCTTCTGTACGTCGACAATGACGTTTGCCATAGTAAACGTCTTGCCTGAGCCGGTTACTCCAAGCAATACCTGGTGAGCAAACCCCTTTCTTACTCCATCCGAAAGGGATTGAATAGCCCCGGGCTGATCTCCGCACGGCGTGAGGTCGGTGACGATTCTAAACATCGAGTCTCCAAGTCGTCCCCCGGGGGCCATCTTCTAGTGTAATACCCATCTCTTTGAGACGCCCTCTAATACTATCGGCCTTTGCCCAGTCTTTTTCAGCCTTGGCAGCGGCCCTCAGTTCTATCTGTCTTTCGATCTCGGCAGGATCAACGCCTATTTCGGGGCCGGATAGCTGCCTGAAAAAATCAGATGGGGCCTCCTGGAGCAGACCCAGGACACGGGAGGCAAGAAGCAGTCTGCGCCTGTTATCATCAAGCTGTCTATTAATGGTCCCGTCAATAGGATTGCCGCCGATGTCAAGCAGCTTGTTGATCTCCCGGACCCTGTCAAAGATAAGGCCAACGGCCCCGGCCGTATTCAGATCATCATCCATTACACCGACAAACTTCTCGATGAAAGGATCATGCCGTGTATCCTCCCGGCCTGGCTGACCTGCTACCAGGAAGTATGACTGGTCCTCTTCTTCCCCCTCTTCATGTCTCCCTATCACTTCCTCCAGCCTCTGTAAGGTCCTGTAGATCCGAACAAGGCCGGAATGGAGTCCCAAAACGGCGTCTTTTGAGAAATTGAGAGGGCTTCTATAGTGCTTGGAGAGGAGGAAGATACGCAGTACTTCAGGATGGTATGTCTTTAACGCATCACGTATTGTCAAGAAATTCCCCAGGGATTTTGACATCTTCTCCGATTCGACTGTGACAAAGCCGTTATGGACCCAGTATCCGGCAAAACTTCCCCCATTCGCCCCTATAGACTGGGCCCTTTCGTTTTCGTGGTGTGGGAACAAAAGGTCCTTTCCGCCCCCATGGATATCAAAAGAAGGCCCAAGGTAGTGGTTGCTCATCACAGAACATTCCAGGTGCCAGCCCGGCCTGCCCGGGCCCCAAGGGCTTGGCCATTGGGGTTCGCCGGGTTTTGCCTCTTTCCAAAGCACAAAATCCATGGGGTGCCTTTTCTTTTCGTCTACGGTCACCCTGCTCCCCGCCTGCATATCATCTATGCTTCTCCCGGAAAGCGCACCATATCCCTTGAACTTCTCAACAGAAAAAAAGACATCATTCCCCTTGGCATATGCATATCCTTTATCCTGTAGGGTGGCGATCATTTCAATCATGCCGTCTATATGGTCCGTTGCCCTCGGCTCGACGTCGGCCTTAAATACGCCAAGCCTGCCCATATCCTCATAAAACGCATCAATATATTCCTGAGCAACCACGCTGGTTTCCTTTCCGGCCTCATTTGCCCTTTTGATAATCTTGTCATCCAGATCTGTGAAGTTACGGACATAGGTTACATCAAGGCCTTTTGCCCTGAGATACCTTGTCAGGACATCGAATACGATGGCTGATCGCGCGTGACCGATATGGCAAAGATCATAAACGGTTACTCCGCAGACATAGATGCCGACTCTGCCTTCCTCCAGAGGACGAAAGGTCTCTTTCTTGCGGGTTGCAGTGTTATATAGTCTCAGTGCCACATGCATTCTCCAATCGTAGCTACTCAGGTAGACAGGCTGTGGGCATTTAGGCTGAAGTACCGCAGGCGGGAATCATGCGTGATCATACGAAGATCAGAGCGTTTGTACCGGCGGACGAAACGGTGCCTCTGATTTATAGGGCAACCAGGGAATCTTCATCAATTAATGCGTAAGACCTAACAGCCTTTAGCTTACAACCTAAACAACCTGAGCAGTTACCTCCAGTCTTCGTTATTCCTGGCCCGGCCTTCTTCCACCAAGGTCCAAGGGGTCCGCCGTTCATTGAATTGATACGCCTATGAATTAGGGATCGAAAGCCAATATAAATTGTTAAAGAATTTTTGGGATATGCTCCTGTCCTAAAAGCTTCTTCTCCCGGACGTTTTTACAACTCTAAAGTTTACACCTCTGATGCGTTGGAGTGCAACTTTTTTCCCAGCCTCTGTCCCGTGTCGAGCATCGGGCAGGCCCTAACCCGGTAACTTGTTTACAGTTATAAGTATTTCCAAAGACTATGCCTTGATCCGGCCCATTTGAGGTCATCGTTGCCGGGGCCGAAAAAAAGAAGGGCTTATTTGACTTTTTGTGCATAAGGATTATAAATTTACAGGAGGTGTTAATGAGACAAATAAAGAGAGAAGACTTATGGAACAAGCGATCGAAGCTGAGGAGATGCACTATGAAGGGAATTGTATCAGGCCACCCAGCGAGGCATTCAGCATCCTGCTTCAAGTAACCCTTGGATGTTCCCACAACAAGTGCACCTTTTGCGGCAGCTACTCGGACAAGAGATTCAGAATCAAGGATGAAAGCATCATTCTCAGCGATATCCTGTTTGCCTCCAGGCACATGAGACGACAGAACAGGGTGTTCCTTATGGATGGCGATTCCCTGATTATTCCGCAGAAAAGGTTGATGTGGATACTCGACCGGATCAATGAGCATCTTCCGTGGGTTAAGAGGGTCGGATCGTACGCCAATCCCAAGAGCATTAGGATGAAGACCCCCGAGGAACTGGTGGAACTCAGAGAAAACGGGCTAGGGATCCTCTATCTTGGCGTAGAGACCGGCGATGAAGAGACACTGAAAAATATCCGCAAAGGGACGAGCGCAGAGAACCTCATCAAATTAGGGAGAAAAATCAAAGAGGCAGGCATCAAGCTATCGGTCTCGGTTATCCTTGGGATTGCCGGACGGGAAAGATCCCTCGCTCACGCCAGGGCTACTGGTGAAGTCCTGAGCAAAATGGATCCAGAATATGTGGGGGCGCTCACACTGATTGTGAGGCCCGGGACCCCGCTTTACGATGATTTAAGAGACGGGAATTTTGAGCTGCCCAAGGAAATGGAAATGCTTTTGGAACTCAGGGAGATGCTTACCCACACCAACCTGAGCCGTGGCCTGTTCATCTCCAACCATGCCTCCAATTACCTGCCCCTTAAGGCCCGACTGCCTAGAGGTAAGCAACAGGCACTTGATCTGATTGACAATGCCCTTGAGGGTGGAATAGACCTCAGGCCGGAATGGATGAGAGGACTTTGATAGAAGACGGGCCGTAAGATATCAGATGAAGGGAATCAATCAAATATTGCCTCTACGAATTCCTCGGCGTCGAAAGGCTGGAGGTCGTCAACCCTTTCCCCGATTCCAATATACCTTATGGGTATCCCAAGCTGGTGTGAAATAGACACCACAATGCCGCCTTTTGCCGTGCCGTCCAGTTTGGTCAGGATGATTCCGGTAACCCCTACGGTCTTATTAAACATCTCGGCCTGAGAGATGGCATTCTGCCCGGTGGTGGCATCCAGAACAAGCCATACCTCATGTGGCGCCCCTGGAAGTCTTCTGTCGGTCACACGATATATCTTCTGAAGCTCTTCCATCAGGTTTGTCTTTGTATGAAGGCGTCCCGCCGTGTCGATAAGAACCACATCAACCTTTCTTGAAAGCGCGGCAGTCACGGCATCAAAAACCACGGAGGATGGATCAGCGCTTTGGGCCTGTTTTATGACTTGCGCCCCAACCCTTTCACCCCAGATAACCAGTTGCTCAACGGCCGCTGCCCTGAATGTGTCCGCAGCCACCAGCATGACTTCTTTCCCCTCCGATTTTAGGGCGTGCGCAGCCTTGCCTATAGTGGTCGTCTTGCCAACCCCGTTTACGCCGACAGCCAGAATGACCAGAGGCTCGCCGTTTTGCGGAACAGGATGTTCCACAGGTGGAACCTGAAGAAGGAAGAGGATATGATCCTTTAAGACACTCTTCAATGCTTGTGGATCGTTCAGTTCTCTTCTTGCCACTTTTTCCTTGGCTGAATTGATCAATTCCTGGGTGGTTGCCGCACCGATATCCGATGTGAAAAGGATTTCCTCCAATTCTTCTAATAGCTCATCGGTGATTTCCCTCTTGCCCAAAAACAGGCGATCCAACCTCCCCGTAAGGGTGGACCTCGTCTTTGAAAGCCCCTGCCTGAGCCTTTGAAAAATGCCCCCTTCGCGGCCGGGGGATTTGTCATCTTTTCCTTTTTCTTTTTTGTTTAAGAATCCGAACATATTCCTTTGACGTCCTCATTCCTCAATGGGGAAAGCCCCAAACCTCAACACAGATCGCTCCTCGGATCAAATGCCTCCACCTGTGACAATTCAATGGGTGACAAGCTGGCCATTGGGCTGACCGTCTAAAACACCGTTTTGCACACCCTGGATGTCTACCGACACGATTTTGGATATTCCCGCCTTCTCCATGGTAATCCCGTAAAGCCGATCCACTATCTCCATGGTCCTTCGACTATGCGTAACCATGATGATTTGAGAGGCCCTCTTGATTTCATTTAAGAGGTCGTTGAATCGGTCTATGTTGGCCTCGTCCAGTGGGGCATCCACCTCGTCGAGGAGACAGAACGGGCTTGGTTTAATCATATAAATGGCGAAAAGGAGGGCCATGGCCACTAGTGCCTTTTCCCCGCCCGAGAGCAGCCCCATGTGGCTCAACCTCTTACCCGGAGGCTGGACCTCCACCAGGACACCGGTCTCCAACGGCCTTGTCTCGTCGATCAACTTGAGCCCGGCCGCACCACCATTAAACAGAATAGGGAAAATTTCCTTTAGTTTTGCGTCTACTTCGTGGAAGGTCTTTTCAAATTTCTCCCGAGAGGTCCTGTTGATTTTCTTGATCGCAATTCTCAAGGATTCGATGGAACTGATCAGGTCTTCCCTCTGATTCTTAATGAATTCAAATCGTTCATCCAGGGCTTCCAGTTCTTTAATTGCTGTAAGGTTAACCTCTCCAAGTCTCTGCTTTAAGGTTTTTTGATGTTCGAGCCTGTCTTCCACCTCGGCTTGCGAGAAATCTTCATCCAGGTATCGGTTAAAGATGTTGGGCAGATCAAGATCAAATTTCTCCCCAACCGCTTCGACCGTGTTTTTCATTTTGAAATGGATTTCCGATTGCTCCATCCTGGCCCTTGCAATGCTTTCCTTTATTGAGTCTACTTCTCCCCTCAGCTGCGTTGCCCTTCCTTCTTCTTCCTTGATCCTGCTTTGTAGCTCCAGCCGTTCTCTCTCAGCACTGTTGACATCCTCTTCTGCCTTTCTGAGTTTTTCATAGACGTCTTTCAGCTCCTCCCCGAGTGCCCCCCTTCTCCGTTCGCATTCATCACACCTCCTGTGCCCTAAAGAAATGTCCTCCTCGATCTTTTGCAGTCGTTTAAGCGAGTCGTGGGCGTAGTCGTCCATCCTTTCCACCTCAC
>JAXHTA010000600.1:0-2354 GCA_034190285.1 Thermodesulfobacteriota bacterium
CAGCATCATTACCCTGTATGCACAATGGATAAAAGAAGGGAAACTCAAGGTCAATTCCGACTGGAACAGGGATCTTAAAATTAAATTCACCGTACAGGACCCCTGCAACATTCGGCCTTTGAGGCAATATTCACATAAAAAGCAAGTTCTTCGGGAATTTTCTTTTTTTTGATGATTTCTCTATAGGACTTTTCAGGGTTATGGGGCATAAAAATCGTATGGTGAGAAGCATTTGGAATTTTCCCCCGTACTCCCAAGTAAAAAGTCATTACCGAGGGCGTCATTTTCAACGGTTTGGGGATTCGTATTCCGTTTCCAGATAAAAGACAATGATGCGTTTGGGGAACATCAACATTAGAGACAACAATCGGGTAGTCATCCAAACTACCTTTTGCAAGCTTGAGCCCGACAACCTGGTTGTTGCGGATGAGAATTTTTTCAACTTGCTGTTCCGTCAATATTTGGACCCCTACACGCCGTGCCAATGTTTCGGCTGCTTTTACCAGTGCAAAAATCCCACCGCGGGGCAACCATAGCCCCATAGCTATCTCACCATAGGGCAGGATGGTAAAAATCCCCGAGAGCCCCTGAGGGGAGCCGCCAAGATACATACTATAAGATCCGAGAGCCTCACGAATAAGGCGGTTCTTAAAAAAACGGCAAAGCTCCTTGTCAAGACTGCGCCACATACTGGTCTGCAAGAATTCTTTCAGGCTGAGAGATGAGAACCATTTCAAATGACTATCTATATTTCGGCATGCCATCTTTTCCATGGCAATATGGTACTTGGCTGAAGCATCGGCCAGGAATGCGAACAATCCCGTACTTGATCCCTCTTCCATCCGCTCGAATTCCTGTACAAGAGCGGTCATGTTGCTCGTTAACTGTAAGCAATCTCCTTTTGGCCAGTAATAACGAATCGATGGATCTATGATTTGAAGATCCACATATTCATCAAGTCGCAAACCAGCGGAATTGAAGAGCTCTTCGAACACCCAGGGGTAGTTGAGGAGTGTGGGGCCGGTGTCAAATGTGAACCCATCAGCTTTGATTTGACTGGCACGACCACCTACACTTTTATTAGCCTCGTATAACGTAACCTCAAATCCCTTTAAACAAAGATGAATCGCAACACTCAATCCCCCAAATCCTCCTCCGACAACCGCTACACGCTTATGATCTCTTTTTTTACTGTCGTTCATGACCGGACCTCAGTACCCAAACATCGCCATTGGCAGGCGCCAATATTTGCTGAACGGCAGAGCGCCAAACTTTTCGCGCATTGAAACAGACACGCGCCGAGAGGTACTATCTGAACTTACAGTTATATATTTGTTTAGCTTAGCATATACATCGATACATGCCTTGATCGCTACACGGCAGTCGGGCGCAAAGACCTCGAGCCGTTGCAGTGATTTTCGATAATAGCTATCCGAGATTTCAGCCAACTGGTGAATCACTTTCATAACCTTTTTGCGATGTGTGAGCTCTCCTAACGGGCAAAAGTCGTATGGATTATTTGCTTTGACCCCCGCTGAGCCCAGCATATCCAAAGGCAGATAAAGTCTACCGCGTCTCTGGTCTTCATTAACGTCTCGCAGAAAGTTGGTCAGCTGCAGCCCAATGCCCATGTCTCGAGAACAGGCAAGGACTTCTTCCATTTTACTATCCTCTGAAGGTCCGTAAATATATGCAAGAAAATACCCCACAACTACAGCACTTCCGTAAATATAGTTATCGATCAAATCCTCCAGTGTCTTAAAACTTCGGGGCTTGATGTCATGTCTCATGGCTGCAAGAAATGACCGATAGTACTCGTGAGGAATTCGTTTTTCCAGAACTACTCGGGTAAATGCCGCGACAAATGAAGGAACACCCTTTTCAAGAGCCTCAAGCAAAGTATTGCAGGACAATCCAAGCTCATATCCTGCTTCCCAACGGTCCAAACGGTCGTAGCATTCCTCAGCAGCTAACGGGAACGTATCAACCACTTCGTCAGGATAGCGCACGGCAGCATAAATAACTTCAACCATCCCACGCTTTGAGGGAGGTAGAAATCGTGTGACAATAAAGAAGCTAGTGGTGTAGCTGGCCATGACCTTACGGGAAGCTTTGACAATAGTTTGCCAGGCTTGACAATCATTTTTCGTCGAGATTGCCTCTTTACGGACATTGTGCTCGAATCTATTCCAAGAATCTTCACTCCATAAAGTCTCTTTCTTGTGGTTTTGCATCTATTCCTCCCTGATTGTTCATTAACCCCATTGGCCGTTATTATAGATATGATTATTGCTTCCAGAGTCAATCCCCTTTTAATGTCTCTCTCGGGAATGGTTGAACCCTCTCGCCTTCAG
>JAXHTA010000601.1:0-2344 GCA_034190285.1 Thermodesulfobacteriota bacterium
CAATGAACTACCCCGCAGCAAGCTACGGGGTATCAAAATGGAAAATACTTTATTTGAACCCCCTCACCCTATCCCTCTCCCCCTGAAAGGTGGAGAGGGAATTTCGTGGTGACCCTGCAGCAAGCTACAGGGAATTATCAAGTTAAACGCAGAAGCATTTCAAGAGATATCTATCCGTGACAAAGGCCGACCGACTGAAAACTGATCGAAGTAAGGTAAAGGATACCGCAAAATATGATGGCAAATGGTTCTTTGAGTGTCGCGTTCGACCCTTAAAGACTCAGATATGTATCAGCGTACCCAGTCGTATCGAAACGCTTATCAGGCTATGTGTCTTGGCTCTGGTGATCGAGCAGGTGGCAGACTTGTCCTGCGACAAACCTTAAAGCCAAATCCAAAGGGCCCTGGATCCTTTGCAGGTAAAAAAACCTGAGCGTCTAATCACTTTCCACACCCTAATAAAGTGGATCCTGAAGGCTCTGACCTTCTTAACTCAGCAAACCCTGTAGTTGCATAAGAATACGACAAAATGAATAGTAACAGGCGTGCAGAAGCCCATGGATAAAGGTTATAATGAACTACTACAATGCAAACAACCTCATATCCTGGAGGTCCCTACAAGTGAAGTCCGGTGAAGCACATACTCAGGCAAAATACCACAGGATTCCTATGGTTAAATTTGAAGATCGAAGGCTTTCATCCTTTTCAGGAGAACAAGTTCCCTGTCTGCACTGGAAGATCGAACAGGGTAACTTTCTGTAGTAGCATAATGAATGTTAGCCGCCGGTCTTTTAACGTCCTGCCTGTCATCCCAAAGCACAGCATTATATAATTGTCGTTACCATATATGCGCCGTCAAATTTATCCTCAAAGATGACGCACAACCGATAAAGGTAGACAGGGAAATGCCTTTTCCGACTGCGGCTGCAGAACATTTTATACCAATAGAGTTCCACTGCCCGATATACCCTTTGCAGGGCTCGGAAATTTCCGGCAATACAATAGTAGGCGTAGTGACATCTCAACACTCCATTGAGAACGACTCAATCCATGCTGGCCGCTTCCCCACGTGATCGGCTCTCTCGGACCCATAGTACTGTCAGCCAGTCTGACTTCCGCCAGGCCATCGGGTCATCCTTCTTTATCGGCTTGCTTGATAGGAGAATACAGGATTGTCCCCTATGTGATAATACTTTATCGGGAATAGGTACCGATCAATTCTGCACTTGCCAAGACGTGGGCATCTATCATCATCTCAACTGTCCCAAAGTCGGCCCCTGCCGGGAGGCCAAGTGAGGATATATCCAAGGCATAGAGACGGAAAGAATAGTTGTGCACACCATGACCGGGAGGTGGACACGGTGGGCCATATCCAATGGCGCCAAAATCATTAATCCCTTGTTTCATTTGCTCAATTTCTGCCAACGTTGGAATTTCCTCAGCCAACCCATTAGAGGTCGCAGGGATGTCGTAGATCACCCAATGTCGAAAGGTGCCGCCAGGGGCATCCGGATCATCCATCAATAAGGCAAAACTTTTTGTTTCGACAGGAGCACCGGACCATTGTAGAGGTGGGGAAATACCAACACCCAAACAGGTATGTTGATCGGGGATGCGGTTTCCACTGCCAAAGGCCGTACTTTCAAGTCCCAATCCTTCCGCATTAGCAAGATTAAAAAAGTCAACATTAGAAAAGCCACTCGTAGCTTGAGCATTGTAACTTTTAACGGCGACATAGAAGGCAGCACCATCCCAGAGGGTGAAGGAAATTTCAGTCTGATTGCCGAGATTGACGTTTCTCACAGGCTGTGAATCCGGGTAAGGTGCATAGTACAAGAGGTAGCCGGTAGCATCACTTACAGGTGTCCACGAAAGGGCAACATTCGTACCGCCGGAAGTAACGCTCAAACTCGGTGCATCGATGGCAAAACTGCTCCAGGAGACGAGCAAGAGCATACCTAAGATGACCAATGATATAGCTGATTTCTTCATATCATTCCTCCCAATTAAGTTATCCACATAAGTCTATACCCACACACACAACTCTTATCACAGGTAACATCACGGTAAGTGTAAGGGATTTCGCCATGAGCGTCAATGGTAAAGTTGGCATATGATGTGGGATGAGGGGATGTTCTTGACTATCCTGACAAACTGTGAAAAAGCCCAAATTCATTCAAAACAAAGAAAGTGGCGGTACTGAAAAGCATATCGTAAATACGTAAACAAGCGTATTGAAGAAGGTCGTATAGATGATTGGGTGGGTGTCGGTCTCATCCGTACGCTGGGGGGATGGTTTCAAGTTATAGCCCTTAGAAAAAGCAGGGATGCGGTCCTTTGCGAT
>JAXHTA010000602.1:0-2327 GCA_034190285.1 Thermodesulfobacteriota bacterium
GGAAGCAGAAAATCAAGACCCACGGCCTGAAGGCCTTTGCGGGTCGGCAGGACGGTCTTCGGATCGAAGCCTCTTGCCTCAAAGTAATGGTCCAAGAGGACCTCGTATTTGTCCTTAGGGAATACGAACCCATCGCGAGGACCACCGTGTATTGGTTCATACAGCCTATCAGGGAGCGTGAAATCCTTTCTGCGGAGGCCCTCTCTGGCGTTATAAACCATTTGATAGATGTAAACCTTCTTTCCCAGGGCATAAAGTTGGTCTGCGTCGTACTTTACCCCTGTAAGGGCCGTCAGTGCTGCGGCATAGTCTTCCATTCCTATCCCTCTTTTCAGGCCCTGACCAAAGACCTTGCCCATGAAGGCGCAACAGGGCATAGTATCACCGATTACCCTGGAATCCTCGGCCCATACGACAACCTTTTCCTTGCCCTCGAATGACTCAGGCGCCAGGGTAGGTATACCGAAGAACTCTTTTCCGCGTTTCTCGGCAAGACCGGGAACCATTCCTTCGCCCCATTCCATGGTAGACTGGCCTTTTACGAAATTTCCGTTCGTAGCCGTAACCCATGCCAATGAAGCAGCGGTCAGATACCCCATAGACCCTGCAACCATCGGGAATCCCTTTGCCTGCATGGCGAACCTCTCCGCCTTCTTGCCTATTTTCTCAACCGCTGGGACCATGCCGTCGGCAAGGACATCGCCAAAGCCTTCTCTGCGACCTATTTTGCCGATAAGCTCCATGAAGGCCTCTTCGTTCCCCCAATTGAGCCTGAGACCATCGGTATCCTTTTCCGTGATGACCCCGTTTTCAAAAAGCTCCGCGGCAAATCCCATCATGCCGCCCGTATTGCCTACATCAATTCCCCAGACGTCGCATTCCTTGACTGCCGTAATAAAGAATGGCGAGTTGTAGATTCCGAGGTTGGATCCCAGTGTGACGGAGGGATAGAACTCCGTCCCTCTGATCTTGGTCCCTTTGTAAGGACCGTCCTTTATATCAATGATATGCTTGCAGTGGACGAAACAACCGTAACAGGCAGCGTTTTTCTTCTTGTGTTTTCTCAGTCCCAGGTAACCTGTCTTTCTCCAGTTGTCCTCCGAAGTCCATCTGTCAGAAAGGTTTTTGCCGTCATAGACGCCAACCCTCTGGTACGCGGCGCTGATAACGCCAACGGCCCCCAGTTCGGAATAGACCCAGTAAAACGGGCCAGACATTATCCTGTCCATGGTATCAAAGCAGACCTTCTCGAATTCCACCGGGTCATACACTTTCACTCCCTTGGTGCCCCTGACGATAATGCCTTTTAGGTTTTTTGAGCCCATTACGGCCCCTGCCCCGTTAAATGTCGCCACGCTCCTGTTACCAGAGTAACAGCAGGCGAACCTGACCATTTTCTCCCCGGCCGGCCCGATCATAAAGTGCTTTGCATCGGGTATCTTCACATCGTCTTTCATTTTTTCTATGGCCTCGAGGTGGGGAAGACCCCAGAGGTGGGTTGCATCCCTCAACTCGACCTTGTCATCATCAATGAAGAGATAGACGGGTTTTTCGGCCTTTCCCTTGATTTTGATTGCCTCGTAGCCGGCGTTGTGTACTTCCGGACCGAAATCGCCCCCCACATTGGAATCACCGAATATGGGAGATATGGCGGACTTGGTAACCACTTCCATCCTTCCGCTTCCTGGAAACAGGGTCCCTGACCCAGGGCCTGGCAAAAGCATAAACAACATCTTGGGGTCAAAACAGTCGGTACCGGGCGGAACCTCGTTATACAACCAGTGGGTCCCCAATGTCTCCCCCCCTATCCATTCCTTAACCAGCTCTTCGGGCACCTTTTTCTTTATTATTTCTCCCTTTGTCAAATCAATGTCCAGATAAGTATCTTGCCATCCGTACATATTATTACCTCCCTAAAGATTGTGAAATTTCAATTTGTTCCGTACTGTGCAGATCGATCACGCCTTTTTTTGATCCGGCTGGTAGCCCTCTTCTTCCTTGTAGACCGATGCCTGTATCACGGGATTTGCAAAGGCCTCTGCAAGTCTTTTTTGATAAATCGGGTCCATTGGAGTGCCGACGGGCTTTAATTGAATTGCACTTGTGGCACAGAACTTGACACAGCCTGGGTCCCCTCCACACAGGTCACAGGATATAGGCATTTCTGTAAGGGGATCTAGGAACATTGCGCCAAAGGGACACGCCTCCACACACTCGCCGCAACCGATACACAGTTCCTGATTCAAGATGATTACTCCGGTCTCAGGATCTTTCCCAAGGGCGAACTCGGGACAGGCTGCAATACATGGGGCCTTTTTACACCTGTG
>JAXHTA010000603.1:0-2324 GCA_034190285.1 Thermodesulfobacteriota bacterium
TAAACCTGAATGCTATGTTCTCGGAGTTGCTTTTCATGGAGAAGCAGTATCTCATCAAGTATTGTGTTGATATCCGTTGGCTGCTTCTCTTCCTCATCGGGTTTTGAAAAAGAGAGCATCTTTCGAAGCATTTCCGCGAGCCTCACAGTCTCGGAAAGGGCCATGTCCAGGATTCTTCTTCTCTTGTTTTGGGGTGAGATCTCGGTCTTCATCAATTCAAGGGTGTTCATGATTCCATAAAGGGGGTTATTTAACTCGTGGGCAATCTGTGAAGTCAATCGTCCCATTGCCGACAACTTCTCCGACTGAAGCAACTGTTCTTGTGTTTGCCTGAGTTTCCGTTCCATCTCCAACCTCTCTTCAAGGTCGGTGAATATGCCTACAGAGGCTATTTCATTTCCGTTAGAGTCATAAATCATTGCTGCAGAAAGGTTACCCTCTATGATACCACCGTCCTGCCGCACGTAGACAATAGGATAGACCCTTAACTTTCCCTTGCCACCAGACTCCGGACTTCGTACCATCTGCATCACCTTCTTGGCCATTCCCTTTGGGTAGATCTTCTCAATATTCATTTTTCCAATCACGTCCTCTGCCCTGTATCCAAGGGTATCTTCAGCGGCCTGATTCCAGATGATGATATTTCCCTTTAGATCCGTGGCAATAATGGCGTTGGGTGAACTCTGAATAATCTTGTTCATGAAATCATGGGCCTCCCTGAGTTCCTTCTCCATCTGCTTTTTCGGGGACTGATCCAAGTTGATACCTTCATATCCCAGGACCTCCCCATGTTGATCATAACGAACGTGGCTGGTAAGCAAGACCGAAATAGCCTTTCCATCCTTACGCCTGAAATCTACCTCGTAGTCCGTCACACGACCCTCTGATTCGATCATCTTCTGGAACTTCCGACGGTCTTCGGGCCTTAGGTACAGGTCTTTGGTTATATCAATCTCAAGAAATTCCTCTTTGCTATCATAACCCAACATATTAAGAAGGGCTGGGTTGGCGTCTATAAACTTCCCTTCTTTGCTACTGATGTATACACCACAACCTACGTGTTCAAACAGATTTCTGTAATTCTCTTCAGAGGCCCTTATCTCTGCCTCACGCCTTTTTCTGGATGTAATGTCTCTATATATGCTCAACTTGAAGACGGCTCCGTCATCATATTTTAAGGGTAACTCAATGAGATGATAGGTCTTGTCCACCGTCGGAACATATACCTCCCGGCGGAGTGTTCTGCCATCGAATACCTCCTTGCTTCTGCACCAAAGACATACTTCATCACTGTTGCTTAAGACCTGATGGCATTTCATTCCCTTCCCATCCCCGAAATCCCTGATCATGGCTTTGTTCATAAACTCGACGGTATAATCATCCCTGACTATATAGATCCCATCCTCTATTGCCTCAAGAATGGAGATCAGCCGCCTGGGTTCTTTTTCTATCATGGTGCGCCCTCATTTTGTGGTTGTACGAGTCCGAAGTGTAAAATAAGCGTGCTCTCCATGATATCACATCTATTTTTAAATGGGGGGAGAACTTTGCTGTTTGAGTCTTATCCTGCCAATACCTAGAAGCGAAAAATGGGGACACCTGCTACTATCGAATAAAGCCGATAGCTACCGCACAGAGACACAGGGTGACAAAGGGACAAAGTCATGCTATACTTTTTTGTCGATGTACCTTTGCAGCCTTGTGCCCGCATCATCAGCCTTCCAGGCCTGCCCCTCAGAGGCCTTGAGAGGAAAGGGTGTGGCTCTACCAACTAAAGGAGATTAGAGGGGGACGACGCAATGGACGATAGGCTTCTTAAACTGATACGTTCCGAGGCCGAGGAGATCTTCAGGTTCTGTCTTGGGGCCGTGGATCCTTACGAGGCGGTGAAACGCTTTGTGCATATGGAAGGTGATAATCTGATCCTTGGGATGGAGGACCAGGACAGGGTGGAGCTTGACTTAGCTGGATACGACCGTATCTTGCTCGTCGGGGGAGGAAAGGCCACCGCTCCTATGGCCAGGGCAATTGAAGAGGTTCTTGGAGAGAGAATTAATAAGGGGATTATAAACGTAAAATACGGCTTCACGGATGCCCTCGATTTTACAGAGATAATTGAGGCCGGCCATCCCGTGCCGGATCAGAGCGGTGTGGAAGGGACAAAGAGAATACTGGCTGTTCTGAGGGGCGCTGGGGAAAAGGACCTTGTTTTTTCACTGATATCCGGAGGGGGTTCCGCATTGCTGCCCTGCCCTGCCGGGGACATCACTCTTTCGGAAAAACAGGAACTCACCCGGGTGTTACTGGCTTGCGGGGCCAGTATC
>JAXHTA010000604.1:0-2320 GCA_034190285.1 Thermodesulfobacteriota bacterium
GAGAGACTCAAGTTCATTGCGGAGACATTTCCTCATTCTGTCTGGCTGAACCCCAAAATGGCCGATGAGTGGCCTTACACGCGCACTATCAATGCCATTCGGGAGGTCTTTCCCATGTTTGAATTGACAATCGACGGGTTGGAAAAGGCCGTAGCTCACCTCATGCGCAAGAATTGATTTAACTAGTGCCCGAACGAAAACTGCCTTTTTCGCCCATATATGCGGCAGACTCAGATTTTGATCCTCTAAACACTCAATGTATTCCTGAGGTTAAAATCTTCATCTCCCTTGGTCTGAACGAAAAATCCTAGTTTTCGTTCAGACACGAAGTAGTCAAGAATATAACGCCCTATTTTCGGGGAAGCCTTCATAAGGCAAGACCAAATTTCACATTATCATATCAGACGCGAGCCCATCAACAATCCAAGCCAAAAAAACTCTTGCGTCGAGAGGACCGTGTTTCTATAATTAAAAGTTAAGCGTAGCACTGAATCGTCTGGAACAGTCCTATCAAAGACAGAAGGAGGTCTGCATCATGTCTGAGCTGATTCTGTGGAAAAACAGGCAGATGAATAAACTTAGGAGAGACATTGACCGTCTTTTCAACCTTCCGTGGTCTGGATTCGGTGGGGGTCTTTTGTTTGACGATGTCGAAATAGGGCCTTCTGTAGACATAATTGAAACCGAGGACACCATCGTTGTCAGGACCGAACTCCACGGCATTGATCCGGCGGATGTTGATATTTCTGTGACAAGTTCAAGCCTGACTATGAAAGGAAAGACACGGGGGAAGGCAGTCAGAAGCGCTACTTTCACCCGCACTATATCCCTGCCCTGCAAGGTCAAGGTGGATTTGATCAAGGCCACGTACAAAAAGGGCATTTTGAATATCGTGTTGCCCAAATGGGAGAGTGAAAAGGCCCGAGTCATCAAGATCCAAGTCAAGTGAACACCATGAGCCCGTGTGCCGAAATCAGATCCTCAGCCGGCAAGCTCCCGCGGCGAGAATGCTCCCGACATCAGAAGTCCAATCAAACAATCTACCTCACAAAAGCGCTATAAGGCATTCCTAAAAGATAAGGAGGTTAATAAATGCCCCGAAAAAAATCATATACGGAGGTCCCGATAGAGAAGCTGAGATGGCGGCTTGACCCTTCCAGCCTGCCTTTCGAGAGTACCGATGCCCTGAAACCTCTTGGAGACACTATTGGTCAGAAGAGGGGCGTCGAGGCTTTCAGATTTGGCATGGGAATTGATAAACAGGGATACAATGTTTTTGTTACAGGAATGGCGGGAACCGGAAGGATGTCCATAGTCCGGAAATTACTGAAGGAGATGTCAGAAAAGGGGCGGATGCCTGATGATCTTTGCTATGTGAACAACTTTAAGAACCCTGAGGCCCCGATCCTGGTTCACCTAAAGGGGGGAGATGGGAACGCATTCAAGAAAGACGTTCATGATTTTGTCGAGACCTTGAAAAAAGAGATACCGCAGGTCTTCGAGAGCCAGGAATACATCAGCCTGAAAAAAGAGATCATGGAAACCTATGAAGTCAAGGGAAAGGGTTTTTTTAAGGGCCTTGATGAGAAGGTCAAAGAAGAGGGTTTCTCTCTCGTGGACATCCAGGTGGGGCAGTACAAGCGGCCCGAAGTTATGCCGATAGTTGACGGGAATCCTTTGCATATCGACCAGGTTGAGGCCATGGTGGAAAAGGGGAGGTTTCCAAAGAATGAATTTGCGACCATGAAAGAGAAGCAGGCAAGGCTGAGAGAAGAGATCGATCAGATATTTCTGGAACTCAGAGACCTGCAGAAAGAGGTCCAGGAAAAGATCGAGCAAATGGACCGTGTGACGTTTACAAACAATGCGTCGGAGGCTGCGTCCTCTCTGATCAAGAATTACAAGAGCAAGCCGATCAGAGGATATTTGAATAGCATGCTGGAGGACATGGCCGACAACCTCCAGATATTCAGGCCCCAGGCCCAGCCACAAATCCCCGGGATGCCCTTAATGCCTGAAGGCGACCCCTTTCAACCTTATCAGGTCAATCTCCTTGTGGACAACAGTGACTTGAAAGGCCCGCCGGTTATCATTGAAGACTATCCCACCTACAGGAATATCTTCGGCAGCATTGAGAGGATAGTTGATCGAAGCGGGGTGTGGCGGACTGATTTCAGATCGCGCTTCACCATGAACGGGGGGTATACCTCGGTGTAGCCCCGCTCGCTCGCGTGGAGGTGCAGCATGAACGATATGAGCGCCCGCTGCAGGCGGGCCCCCGCCCCTTTGAGCACGTAGAAGCGCGTGCCCGAGAGCTTCA
>JAXHTA010000605.1:0-2318 GCA_034190285.1 Thermodesulfobacteriota bacterium
TCATATTCATGGTCCTGATGTTCCGGCCATCAGGCATGTTCGGGCTGACAGACAAGCTGGAAGAGAGGATTTGATACCGAGATATCGGGTAAATTCTCAAACGGTTCGGGAAGACAAAAGAGACCCACATGTCCCCCCGGACAGGAGGATATACCCTGATTTTTTGAGAAGCTACGATGTCGGCCAAGAGGCATGATTTAATAGAGCGAAGTATTTACAGGCGGACTCAAGGTTTCTATGCAGTGAGTTCGTGGTTAGATATATTTTATTTGTTAGGGCCCTGGATAGTTGGGGTTGCCTTGTTGTTCATGTTTCCTGTCCTTTGTGGGTTCGACCCCTATTTTCTGAACATTTTCGCTACATCGGGAATATATGCGATCTTAGGCGTAAGTTGGGTGTTGCTTGCCCTGTTGGGTCTGTATAGTCTAGGACATGGAATATATATTGCCATTCCAGGGTATATCATCGGTGTCTTAAATGTGAATTTACACCTGCCTCTGTATGTCTCTGTGGCCTTGGGGATGATTCTGGGTACTCTTGTTATTGTAGCCTTTCACTGTGCATCTCTGAGAGTAAAAGGGCCGTATTTCTTGCTGGTGACATTCTTGGTCCCGCTCATGCTGACTCAAACGGCCTTTTTGTTCCCCGATTTACTGCATGGGGAGGAAGGCATTTTTGGAATTCAAACATTGACCTACGGACCTATTCCTTTCGTCTCGGGAAATTACTATCTGGTCGCCACCGTCGTTGTTTTTACATTGATAGCCGCACGAAGGTTTATTAATTCAAAGGAATCTGGCTTAATCCTTCGCTGTGTTGCTGATAATGAATACGCTGTTGAGGCATCCGGATTATCAGTCTGGAAATATAAGATACTGTTGTTCACGGTCTCTTCAATCATCGGTAATATTGCAGGTGTCTTGTATGTGATAACCAAAGGATACATAGGACCCTCCAGCTTTGCTACCACAGTGTCTTTGACTCCATTGCTTGGCAGCGTCATAGGAACAATCAACACGAGTCTGGCCGGTCCGGTAATCGGCACCTATCTTCTCGTGGTCACTATTGAAAGCCTGAGGGTCAGTGCACATTTTAAGATCATTATTTATGCCGTCATATTGATGGCTGCCGCTCTGGCCAGACCAAGAGGGTTATTTCACCATATGGCTCAAGCCTACCAGTACTTCAGGAGAGTCCGTGAACAATAACCCGCCCATACTTGAGATCAAAGACCTGACCAAACGGTTTGGTGGCGTTGTCGCAGTTGATGGACTGAGCCTTGAGATCAGAAAAAAGGAAATCGTCGGCATCGTGGGACCTAATGGTTCCGGAAAGACAACGTTGATTAACCTGATTTGTGGATTTTCAAAACCGGACGAGGGGGTCATCAGACTGGAAGGAAAAGACATAGGAGGGCTTTCGGCCCATAGAGTGGCAAAGATGGGAATAGCGCGGACTTTCCAGGTGCTCAGACCTTTTTACAGTGTGCCGGCCTGCCACAACGTGGTGTTGTCACTGTTGTCTCCAAGGGCAAAGAAAATCAGGCATTTCAGGCGTTTCGGCCAGGCCGAGCAGACAGCGATGGACCTGATGGAATTATTGGGATTTGAACGTAGAAGCGATGCCTATAGGCCGACGATGACATTGCCTCCCGGTTATTTGAGACGACTGGATATAGCCAGGGCCGTTGCAACCGAGCCGGAATTGCTTCTGCTTGATGAACCATTCTCCGAGCTGACCAGCGTTGAGGCGGTCAGTGTACGTTCCGCTTTGCTGAAACTAAACTCTCTGGGACTTACGATTCTCATGATTGAACACCGATTCAGTTACATTATTGACATCGTTCACAGAGTCATAGGGATGCATGAGGGAAGAAGTCTTGTGCAAGGAACGGCTGAAAAAGTGATGGAAGAAGAGAGATTCAGGAAAATATATTATGGTTGACGGAATAATTATCAGGGACCTTTCTGTTTATTATGAGACCTTAGAGGCATTGAGCATGGTGAACCTGGACATCAGGCCTGGCAGGCTGACGATCCTATTGGGCCCGAACGGTGCGGGTAAGACCACGTTAATCAATGCTGTATCCGGTCTGCTGCACGATAGAATGCAGAGGGCCTTTCTAAACGATGATAGACTGGGGTTGACTGGCAGAATTATCTGCGATGGAGAAGACATCACCAATTCTCCTCCCCATGAGCGAATCAGGAGGGGTGTTATACACTGCCCGGAGAAAAGGCGTCCCTTCCCGGAGATGAACGTCCTTGACAACCTCTTGATTGGGGCCTACCTGCGCAAAGATAGGCAGGCGGTTAAGC
>JAXHTA010000606.1:0-2316 GCA_034190285.1 Thermodesulfobacteriota bacterium
TACCAATGGATCTTCATAATTGCGTCATTCATGGCTGTCCTTGTCATTAATATTGTGGCAACAGTCAAACCCATGAAGATGGGGATCAAGGCGTTGCGACAATATGAATGATCATTACTTCGAATACGTCGGTAACCTTCACATCCATTCCCTCTTCTCCGACGGGGCCGGGACCGTCCCCGTAATTGCTCAGACGGCCGCAAGGGCCGGGCTTGATTTTATAATCCTTAATGACCATGATTACATGACCGATGACCTTCACCTTGACAATGAAGGCGTTTATGGGGAAGTGCTGGTCCTCATGGGCCAGGAAATAGGCGAAAGATATAATCACTATTTGGCATATGATCTGAAGGAGATGGTGAAAGATAAGGCACTGTCTCCCCAAGATGTAATCGACCGTGTAAATAACCAGGGGGGATTCGGGTTCCTTTCTCATCCTTTTGAAAAGGGCATGCGTTTCACTGGAAAGTCGGTTGCCTACACCTGGAATGATCTGTCAGTGACCGGCTACACAGGGCTCTGCATCTGGAACTTCGCTTCTCGATGGAAAGAACGTGTCAAGACCCCTTTCCACGGCCTGTTTTTTCTTCTCTTTAAGTCTCAGATGCTTAAAGGCCCGAGTAAAAGGGGCCTTTCATTCTGGGATGAACTGTGCCGCAAGCAGAAGGTTGTTGCAGTTGGCGGTTCTGATGCCCATGGGTCAGTATTCAAATGGGGCCCGATCCGGCTCAAACCCCTTCCATATGAATATGTGCTTAACTCTGTAAATGTCCATATTCTGCTGGACAGGATGCTGCCAACGGACTTTGCCGGGGCCAAAACCCAGGTATACGCGGCCTTGAGAAAGGGGCGATTGTTCGTCGCCCATGACAACCTGGATCCGTCAAGAGGCTTCAGGTTTTATTATGTTTCAGAGGGTTGTGACCACTTGATTATGGGACAAGAGATGGCGTTTAGGCCGGGCACGCTGTCCTGTGAAATCCCCAAACAGGGCGAGATAAGGCTCCTGAAAGACGGCGCCATCCAAAAGAGATGGCGTGATGAGAAGGCATCTTACAGGGTGGAGGAAGCGGGCGTGTACCGCATAGAAGTTTATCGACATTTGCTTTTTTTCGGCTGGCGACCTTGGATATTTTCAAACCCCATATATCTGAGATAAAACAAAGACCATTTTGGGGATAGCAAGGCACCGTCAGAGTAATGTCTCATCCGATAAGAGAACCCACCTCAATCCCCTTTGTAAACAGGGCACTTGTCTTCCCTCCCCTCTGTGAAAGGGTGGTAGGTGGGATTGTGAAATCAAAACCGTTTCATAGTAAAATCATTTTGTTAAAGCCAATCTTGACTTCACCGTTTCAGGAATAACCCTTGACATGCATCACCCTGAAATATACAAATGTTTACGTGTGCCTGGGTGGCGGAATTGGTAGACGCAAGGGACTTAAAAGCCTTTATAATTTGCTGTTATCACAGGTAGTTATAGTTGGGTGCAATGAGATTGCAATGAAAATTGGGCTTTTAGGTCTTATTTTTTCCTACCTCTCGTGGTCCATAATTTACTTTTTCGCTTGCCTCCTTTAAATACTCGTTTGACAAATTAGTGTATATCAAAGTTGATACAATGGATTTGTGACGCATTAGTTTTTGGATAGCGGCCTCGTTCTCGCCTGCCATGGCAAGGTGGCTACCATATGTGTGCCGCAAATCGTGGAACCTATACCAGCCTAAACCAGCCTTTCTAGCCGCTTTTTTGAACATCTGAGAAACCGAAGTCCTTGAGGTGAATCTGAAGGGTTTTTTCCAGCCTCTTTGCCTGCACTGCTTCAGGATTGCCTTTGTGTTTGCGTTGATTGGCAAATAGGACTCGGTTTTGTTTTTCTGCCGTACAGATATCCGCATGAGACCAGTTTCCGGGTTATCGATGTCGGACCACTGTAGACGCAGGATCTCTCCCGACCGAAGTCCGGTGTAGGCGGCAAACCAGCAAAAGTCCGCAAATTCCGGGTCATCAATGGCTTTTATGAGGGTATGGAGTTGGTTTTTCGTCAAATATCGGACCTGTTTCGTCTCCGGTAATTGTTTGGGAAACCTGAGAGGTTTTAGGTCATACCATTCATACCCCTTGGTCAAAGCCGCTTTGACGTGACGGTAATTTTTGTTGACTGTGGCTATCGACAATCCGGAGCGGGCCATGTCGGCCATCAAATTGTCGATGTGTCGCACTGTTATGTGCTTGAGTGGGATATCGCCCCACGCATCGACAGCCTTGTTTAGAGCGACAGTGTAGAGGTTATGGGTTGAGGCTTCTTTTGT
>JAXHTA010000607.1:0-2304 GCA_034190285.1 Thermodesulfobacteriota bacterium
TTATGCCGCGGCATCATTTTTCGCAGCACGGCTTTTTTACGTTCTGGTGAATATCGCATAAGTCTTCCTCCTGCCCCCTCTTATGGCAGGTTTTATCCCATGCAACAACTATCCTAACACAGCGGGAACCGCATGAGGGAAATCTTCACGTCAGGATCTGTGGGTGGAGCGCCGGGTAACCGGTTCTTTTACCTGGAAACCCGGCGCTACTGGTAAGAGTGTCTTCAGTCAGTTCAACATCGCTAATAATTGCATTGCTACTATTTCCATTTGTGCTATATACTTCACAACACGCGGCCACCCATTGGATTTGATTCGTGATTAGTCGTATCTCTAACCTTTCTCTATTTTACCCGCAAACTTAAGCATTTGGCTGGGGTTTTTTGAATAAAAATCCCTCTTCTTAGGAATCAGATAATAGAAGATTGGAAAAAATTACTATGTCCGATTTACCTCCTCGCATTGACATGTTAATTCCTCCGGAAATGGCTGCAAAAGCTGAAGATGTCGGTGTAAAGAAGGCATCCACAGGCTGGCGCAATATGTTTCTTCTGGCCATTCTGGCCGGCGCGTATATTTCTTTAGGGGCTATTTTTGCTACAACAGTGACGGCCGGTACCGCGCAACAGCTACCCTATGGGGTAGTGCGCCTGCTCGGGGGGTTTGTTTTCTGTCTTGGGCTTATCCTCGTTATTGTAGGCGGCGCCGAATTGTTCACCGGCAATAATCTCATCATCATGGCTTGGTCCAGCAGAAAAATATCGACCTTTCAGCTCCTGAGAAATTGGGTGATTGTGTATTTCGGGAATTTAATGGGATCACTGATGACTGCTATGCTCATGCTCTACTCTGGGCAGTATATGTTTAGTAACGGCCTGGTCGGCCTTAATATACTCAATATTGCCACGGCGAAATGTTCGCTTGATTTTACACCAGCCATCATCCTAGGTATCATGTGCAATGCCCTAGTCTGTATGGCGGTCTGGCTTTCTTTCAGCGCCCGCACTACGACCGACAAAATCCTCTCCATAATCTTTCCGATTACTGCTTTTGTCGCTGCCGGATTTGAACATTGTGTTGCCAATATGTACTTTATCCCAATCGGAATCATGGTGAAAATGACTGCTCCGCCTGTTTTTTGGACTGCTATTGACAAAACAATCGAAGATTATACCGCTCTTACGTGGAAGAACTTTTTCCTTATGAACCTGGTGCCTGTTTCTTTTGGGAATATTATCGGTGGCGCAGTGCTGGTGGGTCTCGTGTACTGGTTCATATACATCCGCCAGCCAAAAATATCGCCTTTTTAGCTGCGGGCCTTGGGGTCAAGTCGGCTTTTGCCTCTTGCTCACTCCATCGGCCACTCTCTCCACACCTTTCTTGAGATTCCCATCCACCTGCGTCTGCCTTTTCATTCTTTCTATGATGCTGCTAACAGAGTTATATCTTTCCATATGCAACTGACGACCTATATATCCTTCAGGCGGCCGCGTTACAGATTTCGTGTCAAAACATGGTCCTTCAAAGTTTTGCGTGGGTGGATCTATATATGGTGGTCAATTGATTTCTTATATTGTAGCATCGGGTGGTCAACTTTTTTCGAAGTGTATAGTCGGTATAGTCGTCAAATCTTTGATTGGCTTATAGTCATTTTAAGGGGTCTGTCCGAGTTTCTCAACCCGTTAACTCAATGTTTTGCTTGGAAAATCACCCAGAGGAGTTATCCATAGACGCGCCCGCTGCCCACAGACAGCGGGCGGGCGCGCCTGTGGGTAACTCCTCCGTGGCATACTGCTGGATTTCAATAAATGGGTGTACGGATTATCGTGGTAATCTGTACAGACCTAATTCCCTGGAGACTCAATAATAACGCTTTTCTAATAGGTTATGCCTTTTGAGAGATTCGGATATAGCCGTAAAAAAGCAGGTTCCGTGCCGGTAGGCTTCCCTCGCTCACGCTTTTACATAAAGAACTGCTTTATGTAAACTTCCCCCAATGTGGAGTCTATCCGCCTCTGGCGGGCTCCCTTCGACCCCGCAAGCCACCTTCGGCAGCCCTCCACATGCCCGCCGCCCTCAGGGTCTCCCCTCAATCCTCCTCCATAAAATGAAAAGGCTGTTAAAGGAAAAGCCTTGAACAGCCCTGGTATGTTTTGCTTTCAGAAGTTATTTGATTATTTACGGACGTTATATATTAAAACATCGAAGGGTTACAACCCTGAGGGTACAGGGAATAGAAAAAAAGACATTGACTCAAGTCATACCAAAAAAAGAAACCTCCTGTTAAGTAATAATGCTCACAAG
>JAXHTA010000608.1:0-2302 GCA_034190285.1 Thermodesulfobacteriota bacterium
CTGTAACTCTGCCGGCCGCATTGATGCGAAACGAAGGCTGTAGAACCCGGGAATATAGTGAATTAAAGAGTGGTGTAGATTTCTAAATAATTTGACAAGTTGAAAAGATTATTGGTAACTTCTCAAAAAGAGCACCAGGAAAAAGTCAAGAGAAAAAGTTGACTTTTTTTAGGCAAAACTCCCCCCTTCCGATCAAAGCCGGTTTTTAAAATTTAGATTAACTGGGCTTAAAAATTGTTTTTTTAATTACTTGCATTTCGGCCTTACAGGTGGAAAACCCTGTCCATGATGTCCGACTTTGGCAAACTGGTATGACTAGATCTCTTGAATTTTCAAGGATCAGAGCACCTTGGAGCCATAATTAAAGAGTTCGGACGGACAGGGTGAGGCATTCTTTTTGGAGCCGTCAATGGGCTTTCTTGCTGAGGAAAGCCTCGCGGCAGTTCGGATAAAGCCATCCTGTCCGCCGAAATCGCAAAAAACTTTTTACCGCAAAAGTTAAACCCAGTGTGAGTTGGGCTTATAGTTTAAGTTTTATCTCATATAGCTTCTGCACCATGTTTCGCCATTGGCCTAAAGGGCGATCCTTTTCAAAGGCGGCTGCCAGTGCGCCTGCTTTATTCCATTTTTCCCGGAGGGATGGCCAGGCCATGAGATAATAACCAGCCCGTTCTTCCGGTTTGACTTTTCTATTACGGAGTTGCTGTGGCATATAGATTTGTGAAGTTCTCATTAAACAGATAGCCTTACGGAGATATCGGCGGCCAATACCAAAGTCAGCGTGTTGTCCGGCTGCCTCACGACGTTTGTGGTCGGCCATCAAATCTTCCGGGCCATGTAAACCCATATGATTGGCCGACTGAACTACATAGTCTTTGAGGATACGATTGCAGCGCTTTGCTACTTTGCCGGTACGGGTTTTACCTTCTGAGCCACCAGTCTGTTTGACCCTGGGGATAATGCCTGCGTATGACACCAAATTATTTAAGGGCTTTTGCTCATATGGATTTCCTATCTCAGCGGATACTCCGGCAGCCAAAACGATACCGATACCACGAACAGTTGTCAGGAATGCGCCCTGTGTTTGCGCAAGCCATACAGCAATTTCGTTTTCAAGCTGATTAATACTATCTTGCAGACACCTTAAATGCTTGACATGCTGAGTAAGTGAGAGCTGGAGGGTGGTGATATATTCATCTGGCGTATTGAGCACGGATACAGCATATTCCTGAAGCCTGGCAGCAGTATTTTCCGGCTTTGCTGTGCCATATCGATGCAAGACGTCAATAAGCTTATGTCGTTTCCTGCGACGCATCTGGATTGGACTGAATCGGGTTTCCATAAGACGCAACGAGCTTTTTGAGAATGGCTGGATTCCACTTTTTTTCTCATCCAGAAAGCCAGGAAAGAGACGATCAACAACCGTATGAATTCGATTTTTCTCTTCCGTTGACATGGAAACAAGATTTCTTCTGTGGCGAACCAGTGTGCGAAGGTTACGATAGATACCGGACTGGGCAGGAGAACAGTTGGCCCTCCGGTTAAGCAGCATTGAAGCAATCCCCATTAAGTCTAAGCGATCGGTACTCGCTTGTATATTTGCTCGTTGTTCCTTGGCATCATGGGCATTGACACCAGCGACTATCCACCCTCCAGATCGTAAAGTGTTTGCAAAGTTCTCCGCGTAGGACCCGACGTCTTCACCGCCAAAAAAGACATATTTAGGGTCAATGCAATGATGGCTGCAAGATCGGGTTACCTGTTCGATAAGATACTCGATACCTTCCATGGCGTTTTTAACGGAAAACGGTTTTCTGAGAATATGGCCATAGCCATTACAGAACATCACAACATGATCCTTTTTGGCGTAATCGATCGGCACGCACATAATGTTTGCATTGTTTCCGGCTTCTTCAAACAGATTAAGCAACTCTTGACTTTGGTTCACATAAATGCTTTTCTTTTTCATAGTGAAACTCCTCCTTTTTGCAGCTGCTTTATTGCAGACTGCCATTATACCACTGGAGTGATCCAGATGGCTTTCTAAGGAGGAGTTTCACATAATTTAAGAAAAAGCCAAAATATCTAATAATATCCCAAGTTATAGAGTTGGGGAGGCTCCGCGAGCTCACCCTAAAAGGCTCGCTCGCCTCCCCAACATCTATAACTTGGAAAGGTACCAGTTCGGGTACAGTTTTGTGAAGACAAGGTTTTCCCCTTAATCGGAATTTACGCTGGCAATATGTTTTATGGAGACGAGAGGATGTTTGACTCATCAAGGTGGATTTGCATGATGAAGAAT
>JAXHTA010000609.1:0-2300 GCA_034190285.1 Thermodesulfobacteriota bacterium
CCTTGTTAGGCATCTCTCTTATCGCTTAGGTAATATACAGTCCCCGAGTGTTCCAGCCTATGGATAAGACCTTTTATAAGCAGACCTTTTAGGATATCCTCAACTTCCTCCAAGGACAACTTCAAGGTAGTTGCCATATCAGCTGGCGTAAGGGGCCTTCTCTTGACCACATCCAAAAGGTCTATGGCCGACGATGTTTCTTTCCCAGCACCCACCGCAACGGGAGGAACCTCAGCGACTATTTCCGCTCTTGGACCTAAGAACGTCTCTATAGCCTCCAGTCTTTTTCTGTCCAAAGGTAGTGCCCCGGGGTCTGATGGAGGGCGCACAACCGTATTTAGATGTATCTTTTCAGGAATGATCTGATCAATCAATGTCTTCAACCCTTCGACCTCATTCTCCGAGTCATTGATGCCAGCCAAGAAAACTACCTCAAGCAACAGTTGTCCTCTGTAATTACGCCTCAGGTGCTTCAGCCCATTAACAACAGCACCAAGGTCCAGTTGCGAATGGGGCCTGTGTATCCTCCTGAAGGTATGCTCAAATGCGGTGCACAGCGTAGGCATAATGATATCGGCCTTCAGGACACGCCGCCTGATTTCCTCTCTCCAAAAAAGGGAGCCGTTCGTCAAGACCGCCACCTTTATGTCGGTCATCTCTTTGATAGAGGCAATTACCCGATCGATTTCTGAGCAGAGGGTGGGTTCACCGGATCCTGCAAGGGTTATGACATCAGGCGCGCCCTTAAGAAGCCTCTTTGCCACTTCCTTGACCACGCCGGAAGCGTGGATAAAGGTCTTTGTCTCGATAGTTTTGAAACTGGTCCTTCCTACCTGACAATACAAGCAGTCAAAAGAACAGGTCTTTTTTGGGATCAAATCAACCCCTAGGGACAGACCTAATCTTCTTGAACGGACAGGACCAAAGACATAGGACATGGATTTTGCACCTTTTACTTGAGGTTGTCCGGATACAGGAACTCTCCTTACACGGTCAAGGAAGGCGATGATTTCGGCCTCAAGAAATACACTCTGGATTCTTAGTCCCAATATCCGGGCCCGACGCGGAGACTGCGAACCCGGAAAACCCATACGAAACAGAAACCCCCGGGCTTGGCTTGCAGATCGAAGCGACAGGGCCATTCTCGGACCGCGTCACATAGTCTTCCGGCCATCTGGTATTTTCAATGCCATTTAACGAATTCTAAACGATTAATGGATTTCATCCCAATTCTTGCCTTTACCAATATCGACCCTGAGTGGAACCCTGAGGGCATACACGCCCTCCATTTCCTCCTTGAGCATGGTAGTAAGGCGTTCAAGTTCTCCTTCAGGTACCTCGAAGACAAGCTCGTCGTGAACCTGGAGGAGCATCTTGGATTGGTATTCTTCGCGGTTCAGCCTCCTATGTATATTGATCATTGCCTTTTTGATCAAATCCGCCGCTGTACCCTGTACGGGAGTGTTGACCGCCATACGCTCTGCCTCGGCCCTGATAACCCGATTGTTGTGCTGGATATCAGGTAGATAACGCCTCCTGTTGAAGAGGGTGGTTACATATCCCTTTGTACGTGCCATTTCAATCATCATCTCTCTATACCTTCTTACACCCTGATATCTGTCATAGTAGCTAGCGATGTAATCCTTGGCCGTCTTAAGTTCAATGCCCAGCTCCTCTTTGAGCTTTTGCGGGCCCATACCGTATATGATGCCGAAGTTGATGGCCTTTGCAATCCGTCTCATGTCAGGGGTGACAGAATGGCCATCCACACCCAGAATCTCAGATGCGGTAATCGCGTGTATATCCTTATTATGCCTGAACGCATCCACAAGGGCTTCATCTTCGGAATAATGGGCAAAGACCCTGAGTTCCACCTGGCTGTAATCCGCTGAAACCAGATAGTGACCCTCTTCGGCCACAAAACCCTTCCTGATCTGTTTGCCTTCATCTCCACGAATAGGAATATTCTGCAAATTCGGCTCGCTGCTACTCAGCCGGCCTGTTGCTGTAACCGTCTGGTTATAAGACGTATGAAGCCTACCGGTGGAGGGATTAATCATGTTTACAAGGGCGTCCAGGTATGTGGACTTGAGCTTTGAGAGTTTCCTGTATTGCAGTATCAGTCTGGGGACCTTATGTGGAAAGGCGGCAAGCTTCTCCAGGACCCTGGCATCTGTCGAATATCTCTTTGTCTTGGCTGTCTTGTTTTGAACAGGGAGCTGGAGCTTTTCAAAGAGTACATAACCCAACTGCTGGGGAGAGCTGATATTAAATTCCATACCCGCCTCCTCAAATATCTC
>JAXHTA010000061.1:0-12537 GCA_034190285.1 Thermodesulfobacteriota bacterium
GTTTGCCCGGGTATCAAAAACCGCAGATAATACTTCTTCTCCCACAGGCTGCATCCTGTAAATCAATGCCGAATCAATATGATGGTCCAGGAAATCAACTAACTGGTCAATTACGTTTGCCGGCCCTCAGGTGAACTTTGAAATCCAGTACACCCATCCACTGTTGAAGCTTTCCAAGGCTCAATCAAGCAGGGATTGTATTCGGAAAAGCACTCTTCGACATCTTCAAGACCATGTCGGTTTAGTAATTGGTGAGCATGGATAAGAAAGGATTCGCGTTCTCCTCGTTCAGATTTGCAGATATGCCGGTCAAAGAAACCCAGACCATCTTCGATTGTTCTCTTTGCTATATTGAATCGTACTCATCAGTTGTCCAACTCGAGAAGCCTTCTACTTCAGGTTCATTCCATATTTGATAATATTTCACATCGTTTGGGCAAAATGTGCCTATGTCATCTTCACTATTGTTGGCGAAATAACCATTCGAATGCAAAACTACATTCCTGGCGACCTGGCTCCATCTATGAGGGTCAGCTACAACTCTTTTTTCAGGATCATCAAGGGCATACTCAAAACAGATTATTGGATTTGCACCAACTTCAAGGGAGATTCTTACCCACTCATCTAACACGCTAAAATTATAGTTGCTTTCCTTATTGATGTCTCCGTTATGGTCATTGACAAAATCACTAAGCATGAGTCCTCTTCTGTCATGAGACCTGGTGAATCCTATTCTAATCTCTTTCATGCCTTGGCTTGGATTTACGTGTATCTCTACAGGAGGGCCATCATTTACGCCAAGTATGTTTTTTGTTCGCTCCGGGTCATTGTTCCTGTCCACTGACATATTTTTCAGGTCGACCTTTAAAAAACAGTATATTTAAAAGTCCGTTGAATGATAGCGTCGTGTCTAACAAAGTCCGCAACCTTTAAGAAGATAAATAAACGAATATTAGCACCTTTCTCTGTAAACACTGAAGAACTAATAAAAGAGAGGCTAATGGAATAAAGAAACTCTGCCAGCAGGACCAGGTTTTTCCATCTAAAATGATTTCATCCACGGTATGGCTGCATGGTCATCCACCGGTGCAAGAGAAATCAACTCGATGCCATCGCCGTTACCGAGATTTCGAGAGTACTTTTTATCTGTGGGGTTGTTCCAGTGTTCATGCACGCCCAGGCTGCTGAGTCGATTTACGTTTCCTCTGTGATCCGGATCGTAGAATATTCCCGATTCAGGCTTATCAGCCAATGCGGCTTCATGCAGATAATCATCTCCGCCGGATATGTGGGTATGAAATTCCCACCCCGGTTCCGACCAGAGAAAATCAAAAGCAACGGAGTCGATGGCGACCGGATCCTGGGAAACAAACAGGCTCGAGCTCCAACCCCCGTTAAACGGCGCCGAAGTCAACCTTGTCGGGGCAAGGCCATACGGATGGTGGCCGGCATACAATCCATCAATCAGATAAAGCAGAGTCTTGCCGCCAATGTGCGCGTGTCCCATCAGGTCCACAAGAGGACGGTATTCACCCTCATTCCCTTTGTTTGAAGGCAGGTTTAGGTGCATGTCATAAAAGCCCGGCTGTACCGGAAACCGTATAAGGGATCCATAGTGGTTCTTGGCGCAAAGTGTCACCGCCGCCATACTGTGGCTTTTGAAGTTTGCCATGTTGATAATATAACTGGCCTCGGCATATGAAGCGGGAACAAAATCCTGATTTTCCGGTGACGGGTCGGAACTCCAGTAAAAGGGAACTGAAGAATAGCGCACTCTAGTTCGCCCGAAATTGCCTTCGCGATCCAAATAATTCACATCCGGAAATGCCTTACGGCACAGATTAAAATACTCGTTCGGGAAATAACTCAGGGTGTCACCGATTGAGATGTCACGCTGATCTATGCCGGCCCTATTAACGAGCTGGCGCAACAGGGCCAACATCATTTGGGGAGACGTATTCATATAATCCCTTTTTCTGATCATATCGTAGTTCCCCGGATCAACAGCACCCCAGCCCGGTTTGGCAATGCATCCGACCAGGTTAACTTTGATGGTGATCTTTTCGCCTGTCTGGTATCCGATATCGCTTTTCCCATGTGCTTTATTATGGTATTTAAACAACTTATCCCATGCAATGCCAAGATTTATCTCCCCGGTCAGGCTGCGAATGGCCCAGGACATCATCCTATCGACTCTGGCAAGATTCGTATTTTTACTTTCCCACCAGTGCCCATCTCCGACCCCGGGTCCATCCCAATCGGTGGCCCTGGGATCGTGAGCCCATACGACGCGGCCCGGATATATTCCGCGTGCGACACCGATGGGGTCGTTCGGCAGTTGAGCATTGGCCAAGACTATGTCTTTCCGACCGGCGTCAATGGATATGATGGAGAGTGTGACAGCTATCCCTAGAAGAATCGAGCCCAGCACATAACGAAACCGGATCACAAGGTGTTTTGCTTTGCAGAGGACTAACGCAGATGTAAACAATCCGGCCACCCAGACAACAAATCCGGAGGCCAGTGGAAACGCAATTCGTTGACAGGGATAGAACGCGCGGCCGGGCTTTGGTATCACCCTCAGAAGAAACCAAATCAAGGACAGAAGGCCGGTGGTAAACAATAAAGAACGACTCAGGCGATTCCGCCTGGTATTTGACGGACATTTACTCATATCCATGTGCTATGCCCTGCTGAATCTCTCCCGGGAAGAATTTGATTCTCTATAATTGAATAATAGCCGGGCATATCCATCAATAAAGGGGATAATATCAGCAACCATTGTGCATTTCAAGACATCACTTCTATCTTACGCTTTTCTTGAACAGTTATTTGTGCCATAGTCGGCCAAAAGCCTCGCCATTACTGGATCACTACTTTGTAAATGCCAGAAACATGATGCCACAAGAAACGCATTTTGATCCTTATTTGTAAGTTACAAATAGTGTAATATCTTAGCCCTTTGAAACAAATGTAAGCTGGTTACATCCCCGTGTGGTTCTCTTTTGGCAAAGTCGCATAAACTAATCCAAATTTATAAGGTGGCCTCAATGTTCATAACCCTAAAGAAATAAGGTAGATAACCAGCACCTCCAAATCGTGGAGAATCGCAAGATCAAGGGCACAGTGAAACAACGAATGATCGCTACCGTAGGCCGTATTGACCAGTTGCAGGCAAAGGACCGGATAGAAACACTCATACGGTCTATATTGCGGTTCTCTGAAAAAGCCCTCCTTGTTCTCTGATTCAACGAGCAAAAAGTAGTGCCAAGGACTTTTCTTGGCTATGTTATGTGCCTAATATCCCAGACTTATTCTTTTGAAACTGTCTAAGATCAGCTTAAATACCGAGAACATGCCCAATTTTTCTTACTTATTTTCCGTGCCCCTTGTGAGCAATATTTTTTCTTGATAGTAATACCGTTTCGTATCTTACACCACTAAAGCTTAACCGATTGGGTTCCCCGGATCCTTGATGAGGTGCACTGGTTGATCGAAAACAAAGGCGTGCACTTTGTTCTATGCGGATCAAGCCCGCGGAAACTGAAGAGGGGAAAGCCCAATATGCTCGGGGGCCGGGCCTGGCATTTTAAATGATTATTGACGATTGTCGTTGGGAATGAAGAGCCAAGGACTGAAGAAGCGCACAGAAGTAAATGCGTGGATGTCAGTCAATGAAAAAACTGGCTATCAAGCAAGCGATTTGACAAAATAAAATATCGCCAACCATAGGGCAAACAAGGATCTGACCCTACGATCACAAAGAATATCTCCAAGACATGCTTTGAGAGTGAGGATGGATTTCATAAACGAACTGGACCTGTTGCTGCGTTCCAGTTTTACATTGATCTGCATCACCTCTAAACCGGCCGAGAGTGATTCGAAAACTTCGAACGCTGGCCCAAAAAACTGAAATATATCAATGGAAGTCAGGAGGGGGCAAATTTTCGATTGGCTTATTGTAAAATAGATATAACTAATCAAAGATTTGACTCTCTATCGACAAATAGAGTTGTCACCCATAGCCAGAGACAACCGAAAAGCAGAAGAACTTCTTGCCACACAGACTGCCAGGTGCGGGGAAAATCGGCGACATCGGTGGAAAAACAACCACAATGCAGTAAAATCCCTCGCTTTAATGCATAGGAAATGCCAGCTACAAATATGGTACACAAAAGGAAAAAAAGCAGAGAAGCAGCCCGGACCCAAATGCCGGCAATCAGGAAAACACCTCCTACAAGCTCTACCCATGGAAGCCAGATTGCGGCAAGATTAACAATCTCCCAGGGCATGATCTCATAATCCATTATGATATCGGCAAGCCGGTCCGGATGGATGATTTTGTCATAACTGGCCTAAACAAATATAGCTCCGATAACGAGGCGAAGCATTCGTTGCGCCCGAGGGCTTTGCAGAAAGTGATTTTTCCAGCTAATACTACCCAAAGCTGTTCCTGTCTTATCCCTTAATACCGTCTTCAATGGGGAGCCCAGATTTCTTCCACGCCTCATAACCTCTTTTTACAATGGTAAGGTTTGTGTACCCCAGGGCCAACAACCTTTTGGCGACTCGCGGGCTTAGTCCGCAGGCAGTGCCATAGCAATAAATGAAGAGTGGTTCGCCCACGGGTACAGTTTGGGAAAAATGTGGATAAGTATTATTGAAATCATGGTACGGTAGGTTCAGCGCTTTCTGTGCGTGGTCATTCCTATATTCCTTTGCATCTCGTACATCCACTAATGTCCCCCTGCCTTTTGCCACCTGTTCAAGAGCACTGCGAGGATGCGTATGATGCAACTTGGCCCAAACCCAGCCAGGTATTCCAGGCCGTTTCACCTTATTCAGGTGCAGTGGCAATCCCATCGGGTGTTTAACGTTAACTACAAGCGCCAAGCCCAGAGAAATAGCGAGTATAATCGTTATCCGAACTCCCTCTCTCCAGAAGGCGTTATTTTCAAACCTCACTATTATTTCTCCGTTATCCCAGGCTGTGTTTTCGACCATCAACATATTGTGGCGCGGAAACCAGGCTCTTAAAGGTCGGCAAGAATGCACTTGTCGCCATAACTAAAGGCGCCGTGACGCAGGCTTGTAACTACCCCCATTACTCCCACCCGCCTTTGGTACGACGTAGTAGATAGGCAAAAAAGGGGGCCCCCACAATGGCAGTGAGAATTCCCAGCGGAATTTCCGTAGCGGTTAATATTCTCGCCAGATTATCAATCATCAGCAGGTAAGCGGCTCCGATAGCCAGTGTGGCAGGTAGCAGTACCCTGTGATCAGGACCTACTAACATTCTACCTATATGCGGTATGACTAACCCAACCCAGCCTATGACGCCGCTGACACACACCGCCGCAGCAGTAATCACGGTCGCACAGGTAATAACAATGCCTTTCATCACTTCAATGTTAACACCGAGGGTTCGTGCTTCTTCATGCCCCAGCGACATGACATTAATCCTCCACCGGACAAGGAGAAGACCGGTAGTTCCCATCAGGATGGGGATTACGATAAACCCGAAATCTTTCAAAGAGCGGCCGCTTAGGCTTCCCATTAGCCAAAACACAATCGCCGGCAGTTTCTCATATGGGTCGGCCACATACTTGGCCAGTGAAATCAGTGCGGAGAAGAGTGCGGAGAGAACCACTCCGGAAAGCACCATCATAAGCACCGGAGTTGAGGTGGAGACACGGCTTAGCGTATACGCCATGGTTACTGCTGCCAGGCCGAAGGAAAAGGCCGATACCTGGATAAGCAAAGGACTCTCCGAACAGAGAATAGCCAGCGCGGCGCCAAATCCGGCCCCCGAACAGACACCCAATATATATGGACTGACCAGGGGGTTGCGAAACATGCCCTGAAACGTAGCGCCGCTAATGGAAAGGCCTGCTCCCACCAACATTGCCAGCAGAATCCTGGGAAGTCGTACCTGAAGAATGACTGTTCTTGCTGTATCATGACATTCAAACGTTCCGGGAACAAGACTGTCTGCCAGAATCTTAAGAACCGTGCCTGGCGCTACTGGATAACGACCCAAGAAAAGAGAGACAAAGAACAATATCACCGGCAGTACAATAAGTATAAGCAGCTTGTTGCGATTGATAGTCATCTTGTGCGTATTATCTGTTTGGTTGAAGCAGGTATGGCATCTGGCGTTCCTTGATAGCTGCTTCCATGTCGATATCGTTCATCGTGTCATGGACGAAGGCCTTGGGGTCTGTTACCCTGAATGAAAAGACAGCTCCAACGCCTTGTTCAAAGAACACATCTGGAAGCAAGGACGCACTGGGACCATAAAGGCCGACTAAACGCGCCTTGCTGGCATACCCCATAACCTCGGCAAAAGTCCCGTTCACCAGAGTGGAGGCGGTTATGATCACTACATCAGCTTGGCTGAGAACCGCCTTGTTTTCCTTCTCGCTATGAATCCTGACGTGCTAAGGGCCATACGTAACAGTGTCAGAAATGATGACGGTCTTAAAGGCCTCTTTTTCTCTAATTTCCGTCACGTGTAGTTCCTTGCATCTGCCGATCAGCCGGCGCACCATCCCCCCATAGCCCACCACGGCAACCACATCATCACGATTAACCAGGTCAGCAATACTGAGCTTCTTCAGTTCGCCAGCCTGGGGAACATCTTTCTTGAAATCGGCCCAAACGCTCATGGTGAGATGCTGTCTTTGGAGCCGGGCAGGATTTAACAAGGGTTGAGAAAGGGCGCTGAGGGCCGCATGACCCAGGGATCTCAAGAAAAGGTCTGATGAATTTAGCGCCCTATCAGCTATGGTAAGAAGGTCCATCCCAATCAGAGACTGGAAAGCTTCAAGAGGTTTTTCCGGCTTGCCGTAGAGTTCGTGTTTTCCAGTAAAATTCGTAGCAACGCCGCATAGCTGGTCGGTGGCAATAACCACATTCCATTGTGGCTTTATCCCAATCTTCAAGAGCATCCCAGGCTCTCGGTTTTCTTGCTCATAGCGGGACTTGAGAAGGCTCAAGGTTTTGTCCATAATCTCAGCTCTTGGGAGCATATCTTATACCCTTCTTATCTTCTCCTTCGGGATGAAGAATGGTCTTTATTTCCCTGTCATCCAGTTCATATTCCAGTATCTCTCTAAAATACCGCTTAATCTCCGCTGCTATGGACCTATCTTGAAATCGTGCCGGATAGGCGATCCTGGCCAGCCACTGCGGGAAAAGCACGGATGCTTCCGCACTCGGACGATTCCACTTGAAGACACCGATCGGTAAACGAAAGACTTTGTCGTTCTTCACTGCGGTAATTCCTCTCCACTGGGGATTTGTGAACACCCTCTCGGGGGTTCCTTCGTCAATCACCACTAGATCCGGATTCCAGGCCAATATCTGCTCCATGGAAACCTCGGACAATCCTCCCTCCTTTCCTCCCAGGGTAGAAAGCCTTTCGGCCACGTTTATACACCCAGCTGCCTCAATTCTTTTCTGCAGGTATGTATCACCACCAAGGGTAACCTGGTGGTTGGGCCCAAATCCAAAGGAAACTCTTCTTTTCTCAGGTATATTGGCCATCCTTTTTTTAAGGAAGATCAGGCCATCCGCCAGGTAACTGATATACTTCTCCGCTTTTTCCTCTTTGCCCATGATCTTCCCAAAAAGCCTTACTTCTTCCATCTGTTTTTCAAAGGTAATTCCTTCTCTGCTGATAGTAGTAAGGTAGACTGTAGGAAGTTTGGTGTTGCCTTCCACTGTCTGCATGTCCTGGATTGATCCCATGCAAATGTCGGGGTTGGTCCGCAAGAGTTCTTCAATATTTATTTCCGTCATGCAGTCCCGCGGGGCCAATACACTTCTGAGGTTGGAATCAATCTTTGCCAACAAATGGGTGCGGAAGGGCTTGGTAATGGCGCAGAGCTTGTCCCTGGCGCCAATTATGTACATGATTTGCACACACGGTGAGGTCAAGACCGCCACTCGATTGATCTTCAGGGGTATGGGTATTTTTCTCCCGGTCATGTCCTCAATGGTACGTGTTTCTGCGCGCTGCGTATCAGATTCACAGCCTATCACCGCTGTTGTCAGCGCGACCAAGAATAACAGGTTGCTGATCCAAAGCTGTTTGCTGTAGCACTTCACTTGCGAATTTCCACCCAGGTACCGGCCTCTTTGGTCGTTCTGTAATTTGGTATTTTGGTATGGGCAAGAATCTCGTCTATCTTGCCAATGCGCGGTATATTGAATTTTTTTCTCCTTTCGGGGCTTACCCAGGGAGCACGTATTTGCTGGTAGTAGTCCTTTGTTAAGTAGCGGGACCCGCCCCCGCCGATATAGGCCACCCCGCCTGGCTTAAGTACTCGATATATCTCTTTAAAGGCCTTGACCCGGTCACGCCAGAAGGGGATCGATCCCCTGCTCGTAATCAGATCGGCAAAGTCATCCGGAAGCGGCAGGTTGTGCACATCACCGGCAACAGACTTGAAACGTTTGCTGAACCCTGCTTCGGCAACATTCTTTTTGGCGACTTCCAGAATTTCGGGTTCGATATCCAGACCCACACATTCCAGGTCAGTGATCCGGGCCATGTTGATCAGCATTTGAGCTCCGCCGCAGCCAATATCGAGATAGGTGCCTTTGGTAATTCCATAGTCATCCACAATCTGCCGGGGAAGAAGCTGGTAGATATAATAGAAGTTGTGGGTGTAAAAGTTCTTATAGAATTGTGATTTTCGTATCTTGAGAGGTCTTTCTTTGGCAAGGCTGTAACCGTGTTTGCGGTAGTTCTGTTTTGCTGATTCACCGGAAGCAAGAAATCCAACCAGATTACCTGCTTCCGGATTACGGGAGGAGGCTTTCATTATTCCTGCCACGATTTCTTCAGCTTCTTGCCCGGCAAGGCGTATGATGACGATATGGTCGGGGGCAAGGTTTTCCAGCGTATCCCAACAGATCACAGCATCGCACCTATCCGTTGCCAGTGCCTTGGCCAAGTCATCATGACGGTCCGTGGTAAGGGTGATGTTCTTCTGCAATGCCTTGTCCATCCCTGATCTGCTGATCAGGTGTCCTGTTATCTTGCCCAAGCGGCCTTTATCCGGTTTCATGACTGCCAATCGGATGTTCGCCTTACATAGATCATCAAGACAATACAGTAATTTAGGATTCTTCCTTGGCACTCCCAGCGCGAGGCGCCTGTAAAATATGGGCCGGACAGAGTCCCCCAAAATTAGACCATCATCTTCGGCATGCTCCATGGGATGAGAGCCTGTGATAAAAACACTTCCATCAGGTAAGGCACTATCTTTTTTTCGAAGTTAGAGATAACCACAACAAAAATATCATCCGTCCCGTCTTCAATCGATTGTTCATGAATTCTCCTTTCGATCCGAGGTGCAGCTGCATGCCGCCTGACCACACAAGAAAGGCCAGCACCGTGTCCGAATATCTTGGGTGCCGGCCTCTTGATACCGCTGGCGGTCTCTTTTCCAAACACGGGGGGCGCTGCTGTTTCCAGCAGCGCCCATAGACTATCCTCCGCACAAGTTTAATCTTAAGATCAGATGCCTCAGAGAATTTGGTCTTTTTTCTGTCAGACATAAAGTTGTTTCAGTAAGTTTTTGTCAAGTATTTGGTTGAAATGGTATCTATGGCTACTTTAGGCACTAAAACGGCCTATTTATTACTAATAACAACATCAATGGGACACCTTATTAGAAACAACTTTGACAAAGCACGGCGAATCAGCCTTGAGCCTTTGCGTCTTTTCATTATAAGAATTAGGTGTAAGAATTTAGCCCTTTGAAAACAAGGCGCCTTGATTTGAGAGGTCTCTTTTGGCAAAGCCGCATCACCAATTCTTAATAGCTCGTAACACGCCACCTGGTCTATAAACAGGGGGCTGGCTTAGCCGAAAAATGGGGCCGTCCTTGGGGAGGCTGTATTATGGGGCTGCCCTGCGCTTGATTTCGTGGCCGAACCGACGTTCGATAAGATGATGATTTTTCAAGGTTTTGCCAAAAAACACCCTCACAAATCTGTAACAGGATTACATTTGTCTCAAAGGGCTAAAGTGTTACGAATAGATTTATGTGGTGGAAGGCTTTATCGGACGCTACGGCAAAATCGTTGCGGGGCCTGAACGGTGATTTGCAGGTTCTCAAATAATACCTCTTTTTCTTGAGATCATCGCCCGCATCATATCACCGGCGTTTTCCGCATGATCCGCTATGGAACCGATAATTTCTGCAAGCCTCACGGAATGGAATACCGATGAGGGATCGACCTCGGCAGAGAAGATCTTAAGCTTTAATTCATCTTCAATTTGATCCGCCTCATTTTCTCGTGTGCGCAAATTGTTGATGATTTCTTTCACCACGTTGCGCTGCTTATCAGAATAAGTGTCGAAATATTTCTTTGCCTCTTTTACCATTTTGCTTAATTCTTCGATCGGTTCGATGACGGAGTCAACGAGGTTCAAAAAATCCTTGTGGAATTCCTCCTTCATGCCGGGTACGGTGCGGTAGGAAAGCCAATTCAATGTTCCTTTCACGGAATCAAGTACATTATCCTGTTCTTTGATATAAAGGAATATCTGGAATTTTGATACAGGCATTATTGTGCCGATGGGAATATGGCCTCTTATTCTGCGTTTGATGGTATCAGCCTCGCTTTCCAACTTATCAACCTCTTCCCTATATTCTTCGAATCGCTTGCATTTCTTGGATACGTAGCACTCCATGGCCTGTTGGAAAGCCCATCCACACTCTTTTACGATCTCAGCGTGTTCGATGAGCATCTCAAATGGTGATGTCATGAAAAAGGACAAAAATGGAATACGCATTATTGCCTCCTTGGATCGAAAAGCAATAGCCTGAAGACGAACCTGTTATTCACTTGACAAATGAAACTCTAAATATATTGAGCAGTTCCTGTGTTTGGTCCGATATTTTTGTGCAATTCTCAAGCAACCCGTAATAAAGGATACTTAGACTTGTGGGTGCTTGATCGTCCTGGATGCGCTTGATCTGATGCGCATCATATTGATCAACAAGCTGGCTTAGTTTCCGCTTCTGATTTGCCACATAATCATAGTCAACTTTTTTTCGTTTTAGCAGCATGATAGCTGTATTCCACAAGAGGCGTGTTGTCAGGGTCTTTACTTTTCTTAATTCGGTTTTTTGATCCTCCGCCAGACCGGCATGGCTATTCTCAAAATGATTATAGGCCCGCATGACAATGTCTCGGTGGCTCTCCGCAATGTCTTGAAGAGACCGGATGATTCGAAAATAGGTCTGCGTGTCATCCGTGCTTTCGTTGTTAAGGAGTCGAAGGGTTTTGAAAATATTGGCATTGATGGTATCCGCCCATCGCTGGATCTTATCAGCTTCAACTTTTGCATCAGACAAGCGATTTCTGTTTGCTGAAAAGACGGCGTCAAAGCATTGATCCAGGATTCCGCTGATTTCTCTAAGGAAATAACCGGTTTGCGCCAGGGATATCTTGATAGCTTCCTCGCTATCTGATACATGCCGAATGTCCAAGGATTCAAAGACGCGAGCGCCTTCTTCACGCCTGAAATGCAAGCGATAGCTCTTGAAAACCACAAGAAACGCTATCAACATCAAAACGATTATGCCCAGAAGCTTGAAATAAGAAATAATCACAGCAAATATCATTGATACGCTGAATGCAACAAAAGCGGTGAAAAACCATCCGCCGATGACAGCAAGCACACCGGTTACGCGATATACCGCGCTCTCTCTGCCCCATGCCTGATCTGACAGAGAAGTTCCCATAGCGACCATAAAAGTCACGTAAGTCGTTGACAACGGCAGCTTCAAGGACGTGGCAAATGAAACTACAGCGCTGGCCACAATCAAGTTAACCGACGCACGGAGTAGGTCAAAAGAAGGGATGCTGCCGTCATATGCTTTATATGGCTGAGCCTTTGTGGTATCCAGCCGCCTTGAGATAATTCTTCTTAAGAAAACGGGTATGGCCTTTCTCACGATTTCAAATTGCGCACAGGCCATGCGAACGATGATCCTGGACAGTGTAGAGGCCCCGAAGCGCTCTACTCCCTCGTCTTGGCGACCAAGGCTGACTTCGGTTCTTGTTACGGTCCTGGCTTTTTTCGATATCCACAGCGTGACAATCATTATGCCACCGGCTATCAGCAGCAACATAGTGTCGGATTGGATCTTTTTGTGCAGCGCGCCCATTGTAATGTTCAGAGGATCGGGCATTGCCGCTGCAACGTTATATGAACTGAGACCTGCGAGGGGAACTCCAATAAAATTAACAAGGTCGTTAGCGGCGAATGCCATTGCCAATGCAAATGTACCGATTAGTACAATGGGTGTTAGCACATTGATCCTGGTAAAGGCGGTTAGGATCTGAAATATGATGGAGAAAAAGACGAAATTCCCCGCCAATATGGTCAATGTGTGATTCTTGATCCACAATACGGTTTCAGGGGTTAAGAAAGATGTGCCTTTGGCGCCTTTAATCAGGATAAAATAGGCTATGATGGACAAAGCGAATCCCCCATACAGGCCGCCGAGC
>JAXHTA010000610.1:0-2294 GCA_034190285.1 Thermodesulfobacteriota bacterium
CGCCGGTCATGCGGTACCTGATGCTACAGGTGCCCGAGGGTATCGGCGGGTTGTACTGCTGCAAACCGGGTCACGTTTATATAGCACTTGCGTGACAGAAAGCGAGGCGAGGTCAAGGTCGCGCCACCGTAAACCTAACACCTATAAGGCCTCCCCTTGTCAATAGGGTAAACGACACCATTTGGCCAAAGGCTGGATTTGGTCAACGCTACAATTTATATGGAGATCACGTCCTCTTGAGATCGATGTTCCGACTCGCTGTTTCCCGTTTGGGCTTAGGAGACCGAGTGTCTGCGCCAAACACCTATTGGGGCTCTGAAGCCGTTTTATAGCGGCCTGAGACCTGGTTGCGGTCTCGTCCCAGAAACATACCGGTACCCATATGCCGGCCCGATCAAGTCGTGGAGCTCGGATGTTGCCATCTGTCTCAGTTAGTCGGCGGGCTCGGGATGGGGCAGAACACTTCCATCACAGGATTGGTAATCATAATAATAATGGGCGGGGACAGGGCAGGCCTCCAATCAACTCAATAGGACTCCGGATACTTCCCTTACGAAGCCAAAGGCATTCGAAGCTGCAAGTAACTACAGGCTGCGGTAGAAAGGTTGATCCATGTTCGTTCCAGTTAGGCGTCAGGCTTGCCTGCCCTTCCCCGATGAATCAAACCTGGTTCAGGAACATCCGCATATTGAAAGGCTCCTTTCGCTTGAGTATGAAATATACCGATCGGGCCAGCTTCTGGGCCAGAATGGCCAGGGCTTTGGATTTGCCGTATTTACTCACCCGTCGCTGGTGAATCTTTTGGGCCGGTTCGTTTCCCTTGAGGAATAACACCGCCGCCTCGGAGAAGGCCCACTTCAAATGGACATTGCCTATCTTCGAGTTCCGGGAACCGGACTTCTTCCCCGCCGATTCCCGTTGGGGTTTGACCAGGCGGCAGTAGGAGATAAAATCGGCCACGGTGGGGAAGCGGTTGATATCATGGATCTCGTACAGCATCACCAGGGAGAGTATCTTGCCCACGCCATGGATGGATTGCAGCAGGTACAGGGAGTGGGGATCATTTGTCCGGGCATGTTTGAGGATGAAGAGTTCCACCTCGGCCAGGAGTGTATCGTAATAATCGACCAGGTTCAGATCGACGGTGACGGTCTTATGTACCGCAGCATCCTGGAAGCGGTCGGCGATACCGAGGCGATTAGCTTTATAGGCCAGTTTCTTGCCGAAGGGGGGCAGGTTGTACTGGGAGTTGGTATTCTCGATGTGGGCCAGGAGTTCGGCCCGTTTGTGCATCAGGTACATCCTGCGGCGAAGGAGATCGCGGGTGGGTCTCATATCTGAGGGATAGACATAGGCGATGGGAAACATGCCGCCCCGGAGGATGACGGCGATCTTCCGGGAATCGATCTTATCGTTCTTGGTTTTGCCGCCGTGGATAGCCTTGAGGTAGAGGGCATGGCCCAGCACGAAGGGAATACCTTCCCGGGCACAGAGATCGGCTATCCAGTACCAGGTGAAGGTGCACTCCGCTGCCACGCAGATGTCCTCCCGGTAAGGGCGGATCACCTCAAGGAAATTGTCGGCGTTAGCTTTCATGTTGCGGTGCACCATGATGGTGCCTTCCTTATCGATGATGCAGATGTACATGGTCCTGGCGTGCAGATCGATCCCGCAGAAATACTGGTGCGCTTTGGTGTAAAATAGCATTGGGTCTCCTCCTTTCGATAAGCCTCACTTCATGGTAGCGAGACTACTATTTAGGATATCCGAGGAGGAGGCCTTAAATAAGTATCAACTCATTCCAGGCGACCGCCAGGGGCGGTCGCCTATGAAGCTTGGTTTGCATCCGGAACTGGGATCAAAGGCACTTGGCAGAACAAAGAAGTGGGTCTTTAGGCCCATGGAGAAGCCTGCAATCTATGGTAAGATAAGTGGCAAGAATGGGGGGTTCTGCCAAGGTGTCAATCGGCACATGCCTGGCGGCCCCTGAACTCGAGACTGTGTAAGAAGTAGAAATTGGGCGATTGCAGGTAAATGGTTGTGGGAGGTTGTTCTTCGGGTTGGGATTGTAGAAGTTGTGGGAGAGATGAGGGCAAAGTGCTGGGATGGGCGAAGAGAGAAGGGGATACCGTTCTCAACCGATGGATTCTACCATCCGGGTCACGTCGAGGATGTTCATTACCCGTTTCATGTTATAAGCAAGCGCCGATAAACTGAACTCCCCTCTCACTTTCTCCAGCCCTCTCATCAGAAAGTGACCCTGATCGTTCCAGTACTTGATTGTCCCAAAGGGA